>NZ_CAURTV010000061.1:0-21169 GCF_963527515.1 uncultured Cellulomonas sp.
GCCGGGACGTGCGGCGCGGCGTGGTGCGGCGTCGGGACCTGCCGCAGCGTTCCCGGCTGGCCCGAGCCCAGCGCGCGCCACCGCGGCGGGGTGCTCGTGTCGCAGCGGAGCCGCGGGTTGCGGTGCAGGAGCTGCTCGACCTGCGGCTCCGTCAGGCCGGGGTGCCCGGCGAGCACGAGGCCCTGCGCGAGCTCCTGCGCGGTCTGCTGCGGGCGGGAGATGAGGGCGGCGTGCAACGCGTCGTTCGGCGTGGGCACGGCACGTCCTCCTCGAAGTCGTCAGGTAGGCAGAGCCCCGCGCTCGGAGCCCCTTCTTCTAGTCGGCACGGGCGCGTCGGAAGTTCAGTCGCGGACCGTGACACGTCTGGTGGAACCCAGCAGCACGCGCGAGGCGACGAGCAAGCCCGGGGTGACGTCCGGGGCCAGGATGGCGCGGGTCAGGCCCGGCCGGTCACGATGTCGTCGGCGTTGTCCACGATCCACTCCATCAGCGGCAGCAGGCGGGCCACCAGCTCCGAGCCGCGGGGGGTCAGCGAGTAGTCGACGCGCGGGGGGACGGTGCCGGTCACCTCACGGTGCACGATGCCGTCCGCCTCGAGGGTGCGCAGTGTCTGCGCCAGCATCTTCTCGCTGATCCCCTCCACCACCCGGCGCAGCTCGCCCCACCGCAGGGTGCGTTCGGACAGGGCCACCAGCAGCAGGACGCCCCACTTGCTGGACACGTGGTCGAGGACCACCCGGGACGGGCACGCCGAGGAGAGGACTCCGTCGGTCATGAGCCGCTGCAGGACGCTGACCTCGCTGCTTACCGTCACGTGCGTACCCTACGCGAAAGTGGGTACCCACGACCGGGAAGGTCCCGCGACGGCCGAGGGTTGCGGCCCACGACAGTCCCGCCTCCGAGAGGAACCTTCATGTCCGTCGTCGTCACCGGCGCCACCGGCCCGTTCGGCCGTCACGTCGTCCAGCACCTGCTCCGGGGCGGGATGCCCGCCGACCAGATCGTCGCGGGCGGCCGGCGCACCGCGCAGGACCTGGGCGTTCCCACCGCACGGGTGGACTACGACGACACCGCGTCGCTGGAGGCCGCTTTCGCCGGCGCGGACACGGTGCTCCTCGTCTCGGGCAGCGAGGTCGGCCGGCGCATCCCTCAGCACGCGCGGGTCATCGACGCCGCCCGGGCCGCCGGTGTCCGCCGCCTCGTCTACACCAGCGCCTCGCACGCCGACACGACCGGCCTGGTCGTGGCGCCCGAGCACAAGGCCACCGAGGAGCACCTGCGCGGCTCGGGGCTGGCGTGGACCATCCTGCGCAACAACTGGTACACGGAGAACTACGTCGGCGCGCTCGAGCAGGCGCGGGCCACGGGGGTCCTGCTGACGAGCGCCGGTGACGGCCGCGTCGCCAGCGCCTCGCGTGAGGACTTCGCCGCCGGTGCGGCCGCGGTGCTGCTCGGCGGCGACCACGACGGTCGCGTCTACGAGCTCTCCGGGGACATCGCCTGGACGTTCGACGAGCTGGCGGACGCGGCCACCGCCGTGCTGGGCCGACCCGTCGAGGCGCAGCACCTCACGTCCGACGAGCACCGCGCGATCCTGCTCGACGCCGGTCTGGACGAAGGCACGGCCGGCTTCGTCACGACGCTCGACGCCGACATCCGCCGCGGCGACCTGGCCGACGCGACGCCGGACCTGCGCACGCTGATCGGCCGCCCGACGACCCCGCTGGTGGACGGCCTGCGGGCGGCGCTCGACCGCTGAACAGGACGCGCTGGACCGGGGCGCCCGCATACCCTCCGCGTGATCACCAGTGGTCCGCAGCAGGGAGAATGACCGCGTGAGCGCCACAGTGCAGGCCAAGGGAGTCGGGGCCGGCTTCGGCGATCGCGAGCTCTTCTCCGGGGTGGACCTCGTCGTCGCGCCCGGCGACGTCATCGGCCTCGTCGGCCCCAACGGCGCCGGCAAGTCGACGCTGCTGCGGATCCTCGGCGGTCGTCGGCAGCCCGACTCCGGCAGCGTCGCGGTCTCGCCCGCCCACGCGCAGCTGGGCTATCTGGCGCAGGAGATCGAGCGGCTCGACGGCGAGTCGGTGCGCGCGCACCTGGAGCGCCGCACCGGCGTCGCCGACGCGCAGCGGGACCTCGACGCGGCCGCGGACGCGTTCGGCGCTGGCCAGGACGGTGCCGACGACGTCTACGCCGAGGCGCTCGAACGCTGGCTGGCTCTCGGCGGCGCCGACCTCGAGGCGAGGCTCGGCACGGTGGCGGACGACCTCGGCCTCACCGTCGACCTCGACCACCCGATGACCGCGCTGTCGGGCGGTCAGGCGGCCCGCGTCGGTCTCGCCGCGCTGCTCCTGTCCCGCTACGACGTCTACCTGCTCGACGAGCCGACCAACGACCTCGACGCCGCCGGCCTCGACCTGCTCGAGGAGTTCGTGGACCGCTCGGAGGCCGCGATCGTCGTCGTCAGCCACGACCGCGAGTTCCTCAGCCGCACCGTCACGTCCGTCGTGGAGATCGACCGGAGCCTGCAGCGCGTCACCACCTACGGCGGCAGCTACGACTCCTACCTCGACGAGCGCTCGATCGCCCGGCGTCGCGCGCGGGAGGCGTACGAGGGGTACTCGTCGCGGCTCGACGCCCTGAACGCGCGCGCCCGGATGCAGCGCGCGTGGATGGAGAAGGGCGTGCGCAACGCGCGCCGCAAGGCCTCCGACAACGACAAGCACGTCAAGCACCACCGGGGCGAGACGTCCGAGAAGCAGGCCGCCAAGGCGCGGCAGACGGACAAGATGATCGCCCGGCTCGACGTGGTCGAGGAGCCGCGCAAGGAGTGGCAGCTGCAGATGAGCATCGCCACCGCCGGGCGTTCGGGCTCCGTCGTCGCGGTCGCGCGGCACGCCACCGTGACCCGCGGCGCCTTCACGCTCGGACCGGTCGACCTGCAGCTCGACTGGAAGGACCGCGTCGCCGTCACGGGTCCGAACGGCGCCGGCAAGTCGACGCTGCTCGCGCTGCTGCTGGGCCGCCTGGAGCCGACGACCGGTGCGGTGGACCTCGGCTCGGGCGTGCTGGTCGGCGAGGTGGACCAGGCGCGTCGTGCGTTCGAGGGCGACGAGCCGCTCGTCGACGCCTTCTCGCGCGAGGTGCCGGACTGGCCGACCGCGGACGTCCGGACGCTGCTGGCCAAGTTCGGCCTGGGCGGGCACCACATCCACCGGCCGGCGTCGTCGCAGTCGCCGGGGGAGCGGACCCGCGCCGCGCTGGCGCTCCTGCAGGCTCGCGGCGTGAACCTGCTCGTGCTGGACGAGCCGACCAACCACCTGGACCTGCCCGCGATCGAGCAGCTGGAGCAGGCGCTCGACAGCTTCGAGGGGACGATCCTGCTGGTCACGCACGACCGGCGGATGCTGGAGACCGTCCGGCTGACCCGCCGCTTGCACGTCGAGGACGGCCAGGTCACCGAGGTCACAGCGGACTAGGGTCGACGCGGATGCAATCCGACGACGAGGACGGTTCCATGGCTCCCATCAGGTTCGGCGTGGTCGGCAGCGGGTGGCGGGCGGAGTTCTTCGTCCGGATGGCGCGCCTGATGCCCGAGCGGTTCCAGTGCGTCGGGGTGGTGACGCGGTCGGCGGAGCGCGGCGCGCAGGTCGAGCACGACTGGGGTGTGCCGACGGTGCGGACCATCGAGGAGCTCGTCACCGCCGTCGGACCGAGCACCGACCGGCCCGAGTTCGTCGTCGTCTCCGTGCCGTGGCCCGTGACCCCCGAGGCGACCGCCGAGCTGGTGTCGCTGGGCATTCCCGTGCTCGCCGAGACCCCCCCGGCCCCGGACGCCGCCGGCCTGCGCGAGCTCTGGGCGGAGGTCGGCTCGTCGGGCCTGGTCCAGGTGGCCGAGCACAGCCCGTCGATGCCCTCGCACGCCGCCCGGATCGCGGTCGTCGACGCCGAGACCATCGGTCGGCCGACGAGCGTACAGATCTCCTCGACGCATCTGTACCACGCCGTAGGACTCATGCGGCGGCTGCTCGACGCGGGCCGCGGAGAGGTCGTCGTGCGGGCCTCGACGGTCACCGCACCGCTGGTCGGGCCGCTCGGGCGTGACGGCTGGACCGGTGCCACGGAGCCGGTCGACGCCTGGAACATCCTGGCCACGCTCGACTTCGGCGGTGGCCGCAGCGGCCTCTACGACTTCACCGACAACCAGTGGCACAACCCGCTGCGCACCAACCGGATCGTCGTCCGCGGCTCGCACGGCGAGATCGTCGACGACGCCGTCACGCGCCTCGTGGACGAGCGCACGGTCATCACGTCGCCGATCGTCCGCCGGGTCACCGGGCTGGAGCAGAACCTCGACGGGTTCGACCTCGAGCACCTGAGCTTCGACGGCCGCGTCGTGTACCGGAACGCCTTCCAGGGCGCCCGGCTGGCCGACGACGACATCGCGGTCGCGGCGCTGCTCGACGACACCGGGGCCTGGGTCCGCGGCGACGGCCCGCCGCCGTACCCGCTCGCCGACGGCTGCCAGGACCACTTGCTCGGACTCGCCATCGAGGAGGCGGCGCGCACCGGCGAGACCGTCCGGACCGCGCGGGAGGCGTGGGCCGACGCGTAGCGGATGCGCGGACGCCGACCCAATGACACGGTCGGTCGGTGACCCGTTTCGGCTACACCCTCATGACCGAGCAGTCCGGACCGAAGGACCTGGTCCGCTACTCCATCGCCGCCGAGCGCCTCGGGTTCGACTTCGAGGTGTCCAGCGACCACTACTTCCCCTGGCTCGACGCGCAGGGTCATGCACCGCACGCCTGGACGATGCTGGGCGCGGTCGCCCAGGCGACCGAGCGCGTGGAGCTCATGACCTACGTGACCTGCCCGACCCTCCGGTACCACCCAGCCGTCGTCGCGCAGAAGGCCGCGACGCTCGGGGTGCTCTCCGACGGTCGGTTCCAGCTCAACGTCGGCGCCGGGGAGAACCTCAACGAGCACGTGGTCGGGGAGCGCTGGCCCGCGGTGGGCGAGCGCCACGACATGCTCGAGGAGGCCATCGAGATCATCCGCGAGCTGCTCACCGGTGACCGCGTGAACTACGCCGGCGACTTCTTCCAGGTGGACTCCGCCAAGGTCTGGGACCTCCCGGACGACCCGATCCAGATCGGTGCCGCGGTCTCCGGGCCCGACTCCATCCAGCGGTTCTCGCAGCTGGTCGACCACCTGGTCGCGGTCGAGCCCGACGCCGACGCCATCCGCGCGTGGGACGACGCCCGCGGCCACGCCCTGCCCGAGTCGCGCAAGATCGGCCAGATCCCGATCAGCTGGGACCCGGACGAGGAGGCGGCGGTCGCTCGCGCCCACGAGCAGTTCCGCTGGTTCGCGGGCGGCTGGAAGGTGAACGCCGACCTGCCGACCACGGAGGCGTTCGACGCCGCCAGCCAGTTCGTCCGGCCGTCCGACGTCGCCGAGCAGATCCCGTGCGGCCCGGACCTGGACGCCGTCGTCGAGGCGGTCTCCGCCTACTGGGAGGCCGGGTTCACCGACATCGCGATCGTGCAGGTCGGTGACGAGAAGCAGCAGCAGTTCCTGGACCAGGCGGCCGGCCCCCTGCTGGACAAGCTCCGCGCCGCAGCACCCACCGATTGAGAGGAGTCCGCACATGGCTGTCACCGCATTCGGCGACCTCCCGCTGGCCGACCGCGACCGCTCGTGGGACGGCGACGCCGCCGAGAAGCGCGTCCGGGCCTGGGCCAAGGCCGACGACGAGCCCAACGAGAAGTACCGGGACGCGCACGTCTGGTACGACGCCGAGAACAAGGACAACTTCACCGCGTACAAGCTGCTCATCGCGGACGTGATCGACGGGCGCCTGAAGGCGGTGCCGCGCGGCGTCTTCGCGGCCGCCGCCGTGATGCAGGGCTCCCGCGGAGGCGTCGACGTCCCGGACAAGGACCGGAGTCGCATCAAGAGCCACCTGGCGAAGTACTACAAGAAGCTCGACGACACCCCACCGTGGGAGGACTGAGCGGCTCAGCGCCACACCACGCCCGCACCCACCGCGATCAGGGCCGCCTGCAGCCGGGACGTGCAGCTGAGCTTGGCCAGCACGCGGGTGACGTGCGTCTTCGTGGTGGCCTCGCTGATGTCCAGCGCCCGGCCGATGTCGGAGTTCGACATCCCGGCCCCCAGGCACGCCAGGACGTCGCGCTCGCGGGCGGTGAGCTCATCCAGACCAGGCGTCGGAGGGGGAGCGGGCGCGTGGGCGGCGACCAGGTCGGCCAGCAGCCGTCTGGTCACCTCGGGGGCCAGCACACCGTCGCCGGCGGCCACACGACGGACGGCGTCGACCAGCTCGGCGGCTCCGACGGTCTTGAGCAGGAACCCCACCGCACCGGCGGCCAGCACCCCGCGGACGTACTCGTCGAGGTCGAAGGTGGTCAGAGCGAGGACGTCGGCGAGACCCTCGGACACGATGGCCCGGGTGGCCGCGATGCCGTCCATGCCGGGCATCCGGATGTCCATCAGCACCACGTCGGGCCGTAGCGCGCGGGCGTTCGCCACGGCAGCGGCGCCGTCGGCCGCCTCGCCGACCACGGTGATCCCGTCGGCGTTCTCCAGCATGAGCCGCAGCCCCGCGCGGATCGCGCCGTGGTCGTCGGCCAGGAGCACGCGCACGTCGGTCATGACGCCCGCCTCGGCAGCGACGCGCGGACGACCCACCGGCCGTCCGACGGGCCGGCGTCGAGCGTGCCGCCCAGGGCCTCGGCGCGCTCCCGCATGGTGAGCAGGCCGGTGGCGGTGCTCAGCGGGGGCGCGCCGGAGCGCCCGAGGGGGTTCGTCACGACGACCTCGACGCGGTCCCGGCCGCCGACGGTGACCTCCACGGGCGACCCGGGGGCGTGCCGGGCGGCGTTGGTCAGCGACTCCTGCACGATCCGGAAGGCCGCGTGGTCGGTCGCGGCGGGGAGCGGGTCCGGGGGATCGCCGACGACGACCACCTCCTGACCGGCCGACCGCGCGGCCGCGACGAGCGCGTCCAGCCGGGCGAGGCCGGCGGGTGCGGTGACCGGGTCGGGCCGGCCGCGCAGGACCAGGATCATCGACCGCATCTCCGCCAGCGCGTCCAGCGCCCCCGCGCGCACGGCCCGCAAAGTGTCCCGGTCCCGCGAGGTGTCGGCAGCGGTCAGCGTGGCCTCCGTGTGGATCGCTACGGCCGACAGGTGCCCGGCGACCACGTCGTGCAGGTCCCGGGCCATCCGCGCTCGCTCCTCGCGCACCGCCGACTCGCGGTCCAGCTCGGCGATCCGGAGCGCGTCCGCGGCGACCTCCCGGGCCAGGTCGGCGCGCTCGCGCTCCAGGTCCGCACGCCGGGTCTCCAGCGCCGCCAGCTCGGTGCGCTGCCGCACGTCGGAGGCCCACCACAGCGGGGTGCCGTAGAGGGCCACGGCCTGCAGGAACATCACGACGGCGTCCCGCGGCGCGCTCCCGGTCACCACCATCGCCACCGGACCGCCGACGCTCACGACGACCACCGCCGCGACGATGCGCCGCCGGACCGCGGGCGACGTGATCAGGGCTGCGGTGTAGAGGGCGTCGAACAGCACGACGAAGATCGCGATCCCCCCGCCGAGGAACCCGTCGAGCGCGGCGAGCACCGCGACCACGACGAGCGTCCGGACGGGGTGGGAACGCTTGGCCAGCAGCGCCGCCGCGGCGCACCCGAGGATCAGCAGGTGCCACCACACGGCGTACCGCTCGACGACCGTGCCGTCGAGGAGGTCGGGCGGCCGGCCGGACAGTCCGATCATCGCCAGGACGACGCCCAGCAGGACCAGGGCGAGCGCGACCACCCGGTCGTCCTGCCCCAGCGCGCGCAGTCGCCCCATCCGCTCATCCCAGCACACCACCCTGCAGCAGTGGTCGTCCGAAGGATGTAGCCGCGATAGCGGAACGCCGGACGCGGCAGGGCGGGCCGGCGGGCGACGGTGGGCGCATGATCGAGGCCATCCGTGAGAACCCCGTCGCCGCCCTCGTCGTCGCGTGCGAGATCGCGTTCTGGGTGTTCCTCGCCGCCGCCGTCGTCGCCCGCTACGCCCTGCACCTGCGCCGCACGTCCACCGTCCTGCTCCTGTGCGAGCCGCTGCTGGAGGTGATCCTGCTGGTCGCGACGGTGGGCGACCTGCTGCGCGGCGCGGAGCCGACGTGGACGCACGGGCTCGCCGCCCTGTACCTGGGATTCACGGTGGGCTTCGGCAGGCTGACCGTGCACCGGGTCGACGCGTGGGTGGCCCACCGGTTCGCCGGCGGGCCTGAGCCGGAGCAACGTCCCCGGACGCGCGCCGCCGCGCGCAGCTACGAGTGGCGGCTGTGGGCGCGAGTGGTTGTCGCGTGGGCGGTCGCCTGCGGCGTGCTGGCGGTGCTCATGGTGATCGCGACGGAACCGGCGCAGCGCGAGGTGCTGCTGGGGTGGGCCGGACGCGCGACGACGGTGCTCGTCGGCTGGCTGGTGCTCGGGCCCCTCTGGTCCGAGGTGTCGTCGCGCGCGAGGTCCGAGGGGCTCAGCGCTCGCCGGTGAACCGGTGCAGCTCGCTCACGTCGTCGTGCCGGAGCTCGAACCAGACGGCCTTGGCCGCATCGCCCTCCTCCTCGCACGTGCCCCAGCTGCTGGCCAGCCGGTCGACGAACATCACGCCGCGCCCGCCGAGCGCGGTCGGCGGGGGGTCGCGGACCACGGGCACGTCGCGGACGCCGTCGGTGACCTCGACGCGTGTGCGCTGGTCGTCGACGTGCACCCGCAGCGTGACCGGCGGGTCCGCGTGCGCGACGGCGTTGGTGACCACCTCGCTCACCAGCAGGACCAGCAGCTCCAGGCGGCCGTCGTCGACGCCTGCCTCGGTCAGGCGCTCCCGTGCCCAGTGCCGGGTGGGCGCGATCGCGGAGAGCGCGGGCGCCACGGCGGTCTCGGCATACATCGGGACCCTCCCAGAGAGAACGAGCTCGACACCCGGAACGGGTGCCCGTCGGATCCCGCCACGGTCGTTCACATCCGATGATTCGGCAACCTGAACACGTCCCTGGAGGCGGATTGCCCCCCGGACGGCTGCGACGATGGAGGGGTGCCACCTCCCGACACCGCACGTCAGTCGCCGACGCGCGCCCAGGTGCGCCGCTGGCGCCAGTACCTCGCCGACGAGCGCGCGGAGGCGGCCGTCTACCGCGACATCGCGTCGCGTCGCGCCGGCGAGGAGCGCGAGATCCTGCTCGCCCTGGCCGACGCCGAGCGCCGCCACGAGCAGCACTGGCTCCACCTGCTCGGTGACGACGTCGGCAAGCCTCGCCGCGGTGACGTCCGGACCCGGGTGCTCAGCGTGCTGGCCCGCAGGTTCGGCTCCGTCTTCGTCCTGGCTCTCGCCCAGCGCGCCGAGGCGCGGTCCGTCTACGACGACAACGCCGACGCGACGCCGACGATGGCGGCCGACGAGGCCATCCACGAGGAGGTCGTGCGCGGCCTGGCCACCCGCGGGCGCAACCGCATCTCGGGCACGTTCCGCGCGGCGGTGTTCGGCGCCAACGACGGGCTCGTGAGCAACCTCGCGCTCGTGCTCGGCATCGGCGCCAGCGGAGCGGCCACGTCGATCGTCCTGCTGACGGGCCTGGCCGGACTGCTGGCCGGTGCGCTGTCGATGGCCGCGGGGGAGTACGTGTCGGTCCGCTCGCAGCGGGAGCTGCTCGAGGCGTCCCGTCCGGGCCAGGCGGCCCGCGCGGCGCTGCCCTACCTGGACGTCGACGCGAACGAGCTCGCGCTGGTCTACCGCGCCCGGGGGATGCAGCCCGCGGAGGCGCAGGCCAGGGCCGACGAGCGGCTCCGCACCCTGGGCGACCCGGCGCCGGCGACGGCGACCACCGTCGAGGTCGACGAGCACGAGTCCGTCGGCACCGCGGTCGGCGCCGCGGCGGCCAGCTTCTGCTTCTTCGCGTCGGGCGCCGCCATCCCCGTCCTGCCGTACCTGCTGGGCGCCGAGGGCCTCACCGCGGTCGTGTGGGCGTCGGTGCTCGTCGGGCTCGCCCTGCTGGGCACCGGCGCGACCGTGGGGGTGCTCTCCGGCGCGTCACCGGTCAAGCGCGCGCTGCGCCAGCTGGCCATCGGATACGGGGCTGCCGCCGCCACCTACCTGCTGGGTCTGGCCTTCGGCGCCACGGTGTGACGTTCATCATGTGAGCGATGTTTGCCTTGCCTTACTTAGTGCAGGCTAACCTCACACCGTGACCACCCCTGATGCCCTGTGCGGAGCCGAGCTCACGCTGGCGTACCACGGCACCGTCGTCGTGACGTCGGCGGACCTGCGCCTGCAGCCGGGGCAGGTGACCGCGCTCATCGGCCCCAACGGTTCCGGCAAGTCGACGCTGCTCCGGGCGCTGGCCCGGCTGCACGCCCCGCAGACGGGGACGGTCAGCCTCCCGGACGTCCCGGACGCCCACACCCTGTCGGCCAAGGACTTCGCCCGCCGCGTCACGCTCCTGTCCCAGTCGCGGCCCACGCCCTCGGGCGTCAGCGTGCGGGACGTCGTCGGCTACGGCCGGCACCCGTACCGCGGGCGCTGGCGCCACAACGACGCCGACGGCCCCCGCGCGATCGCGTGGGCGATGGACGTCACCGGCGTCGCCGCCATGGCCGAGCGCGGCGTCGACGAGCTCTCCGGCGGGGAGCTGCAGCGCGTCTGGTTGGCCACCTGCCTGGCGCAGGACACGGGCGTCCTGCTGCTCGACGAGCCGACCACCTACCTCGACCTGCGCTACCAGGTGGAGATCCTCGACCTGGTGCGGGACCTGGCCGACGACCACGGCGTGGCCGTCGGTGTCGTCCTGCACGACCTCGACCAGGCCGCCGCCGTCGCCGACCACGTGGTGCTCCTGCGCCAGGGCGTGGTCGTCGGCTCGGGCCGCCCGCACGAGGTGCTCACCGCCGACGCGCTCACCGAGACGTACGGCATCCGCATCGACGTCGAGCGCGACGAGCACACCGGCCGCGTGCGCACCCGCCCGGTCGGCAAGCACACCCACCGCTTCCACCTCACCACCGTCTGACCCCCTGCACACCCCAACCCTGAGGACACCCCTGTGCGCAAGACAGCCCTCCCCGCCCTGCTCGCCGCGGCAGCCCTGCTGCTGACCGCGTGCGGCACGACAGAAGACGCAGCCGACGAGCCGACGTCGTCCAGCTCTGCCGCCGGCGGCCCGATCACCGTCACCGACGACCGCGGCACCGTGGAGCTCGACGGTCCGGCCACCAAGGTCGTGTCCCTGGAGTGGGGCCTGACCGAGAACCTGCTCACCCTCGGTGTCACCCCGGCGGGTGCCGCAGACGTCGCCGGCTACAACACCTGGGCCACCGTCGTGCCGCTGGACGCCTCGACGCCCGACGTCGGCTTCCGCGGCGAGCCGTCACTGGACGCCATCGCCGCCCTCGAGCCCGACCTGGTGGTCACCACCACCGACCTGCCGGCCGAGGTCATCGAGCAGATCGAGGCCGAGTACCCGGTCATCGCGCTGCGCGGCTCCGACGCGTCCGACCCGATCGGCAAGATGCGCAGCACCCTGGAGATCCTGGGCGAGGCGACCGGCACGTCCGATGCCGCGGAGGCCGCGCTCGCGGACTTCGACGCCAAGGTCGAGGACGCCAAGTCGCAGCTCGACGAGGCCGGGCTGGCCGGTGCCGAGTTCACCATGGCCGACGGCTGGCTCGCCGACGGCGCGGTCTCCATCCGCATGTACACGCCGGGCTCGTTCCTGGGCGGCGTCGCCAAGGAGCTGGGCCTGACCAACGCCTGGGCCGGCGAGGGCGACCCCGACTACGGCCTGGCGCAGACCGACGTCGAGGGCCTGACCGGCCTCGGTGACGTCCACTTCCTCTACGTCGGCAACGACGCCGAGGGCGGCGACGCGTTCAAGGACGGGCTGACCGGCAACGCGATCTGGGAGCAGCTGCCGTTCGTGGTCGGTGGCAAGACCGCCCGCCTGCCCGACGGCATCTGGATGTTCGGCGGCCCGGAGTCGGCGTCGGCGTTCATCGATGCGACCGTCGCAGCACTGACCGCCTGACGCATGACGGTCCACGCACCACCGCAGGCGGGGTCTGCAGCGCTCGCTGCGGACCCCGCCGGCCGACGGACGCGGCCCGGGCGGATCGTCGCGGTCTTCCTCGCCGCGGTCGCCGCGGTGGTGCTGCTCGCGCTCGTCGACCTGACCCTCGGCACCTCCCGCATCGGCGTCGGTGACCTGCTCGGCCTGCTCACGGGCTCGGGTGACGACGAGGCCCTCGCGGTGCTGGTCGCGTCCCGCGCTCCGAGGGTGCTCGCGGCCCTGCTGGTCGGCAGCGCGCTGGGCCTGTCCGGCAGCGCGCTGCAGTCGGTGGCACGCAACCCGCTGGCGTCGCCCGACACGCTCGCCGTCAACGCCGGCGCCTACTTCACCGTGGTGCTCGCCGCCGTGACCGGCATCGCGCTCCCGTTCGCGGTGAACGGAGCGCTGGCCTTCGTCGGCGGCCTCGCGGCCTCGGCACTGGTGCTGGCCATCGCGCGCGGCGGCGCCGAGGGGCCGACCCGGCTGGTGCTGGCGGGGTCGGCGACCATGCTGGCGCTCTCGTCCCTGACCATCCTGCTCATGCTCCTGTTCGAGCAGGAGACGACGGGGATGTTCGCCTGGGGTGAGGGCTCGATCGTGCAGTCCGGCACGTCCAAGGTGGCGCAGGCGACGCCGGTCGTGCTGCTGGCCGGCCTGGTGCTCGTGGTCTGGTCCCGACGCCTCGACGTCCTCGCGCTCGGCGACGACACCGCGTCCGTCCTGGGCCTGGACGTCCGCCGCACCCGCGTCGTCACCGTCCTGCTGGCTGTGCTGCTCGCCGCGCTCGCGGTCACGGTCGCCGGCCCGATCGGCTTCGTCGGACTCACGGCACCCGTCATCGCGCGGCTGGTCGCGGGGCGCGTCCCGGGCCTCGCGCGGCACCGGCTGCTGCTGCCGCTGGCCGCGCTCGCGGGCTGCATCGTCGTGCTCGGCGCCGACGTCCTGCTCCGCCTGGCTGTCCCCGGCGTCGCGGGCGTCGCCATCCCGACCGGCATCGTCACCACCCTGTTCGGCGCGTCCGTGATGGTCTGGCTGGCCCGCCGGCTGCGCGACTTCGGCCCGGCCCGCAGCACGGCATCGGTCGGCGCCCATCCCGCGTCCCGCCGCCGCGTGGCGGTGGTCCTCATGGTGCTCGTCGTCGCCCTCGGCTCCGCGCTCGTCGCCGGGTTCCTGCTGGGCGACCGCCTGCTGCTGCTGGGCGACGTGGCCAACTGGTTCGCGGGGGTGAGCGGCCGGCAGGTCTCGTTCGTGCTGGACCAGCGCACGCCGCGCGTGCTCGCCGCCGTCCTGGCCGGTGCCGCGCTGGGCGTCGCGGGCACGACGGTCCAGGCGGTCGCGCGCAACGCACTGGCGGAGCCGGGGCTGCTCGGCATCACCGGCGGTGCGGGCGTCGGCGCGGTGCTCGCCATCGTCCTGTTCCCCGGGGCGCCGTTCTGGGTGGTCTCGGGAGCCGGCGCCGCCGGTGCGCTGGTCGCGTTCGCGCTGGTCTACGCGCTGGCCAACCGGCGCGGGCTCAGCTCGGACCGGCTCGTGCTCGTCGGCATCGGTGTCTCGGCCGTGGCGACGTCCCTCATCACGCTCCTCGTGGTCCTGACCAACCCGTGGAACACGACGATGGCCCTCACCTGGTTGTCCGGCTCCACGTACGGGCGGACCGCGGCGCAGGTGTGGCCGGTGGCGGTCGCCCTGCTGGTGCTCGTCCCGCTGGTGGTCCGCTGGCGTCGGGACCTCGACGTGCTCTCCGTGGACGACGACGTGGCCCGCGTGCTGGGCGTGCAGCTGGAGCGGACCCGGCTCGGGCTGCTGGTCGTCACCGCGCTGCTCACCGCGGCCGCCGTGTCGGCCGTCGGCGTCGTCGGCTTCGTCGGCCTGATCGCGCCGCACCTGGCCCGCTCGCTGGTCGGCGCCTCGCACACCCGGGTGGTCCCGGTGGCAGCCCTGCTGGGTGCGCTGCTGGTCAGCGTGGCGGACACCCTCGGCCGCACGGTGATCGCACCCGCGCAGATCCCGGCCGGGCTGCTGACCGCCCTGATCGGCGCCCCGTACTTCATCTCCCTGCTGTGGCGGACCCGAAGGAGCGCACTGTGACGAAGACGGTTGTGAGGACAGCCTCACCTTCCTCTACCCTGAGCGACGTGACCGTATCCGTGGAGGCCCCCGCGCTGCCGTTCCGCATGTTCGCGGTGCAGGTGGCCGCCGTGCAGACCATGTGCCCGAGCGTGTTGCGCGTGACGTTCACGGGCGACGACCTGGACCGGTTCGCCGACAACGGCTTCGACCAGCGGATCAAGTTCTTCCTCCCGCTGGAGAACTCCCCGTACGACGAGCTCCTCAGCCTCGAGGCGAGCGCCGACTGGTACGGCCGCTGGCGCGCGATGCCCGACGACAAGCGCCACCCGATCCGCACGTACACCGCCCGCGGTGTCCGGCAGGACCGCCGCGAGGTCGACGTGGACATCGTCCTGCACGGCGACCTCGGCCCCGCCTCCCGCTGGGCCCTGTCCGCCGTCCCCGGCGACGACCTGGTCATCCTCGGCCCCAACGCGGACGCGGACGGGCCGCACGGCGGCGTCGACTTCGTGCCCCCGGCGCACACCGACCGCCTGCTCGTCGCCGGTGACGAGACCGCGCTGCCCGCCATCGCCGGCATCCTCGAGCGCCTGCCCGCGGACGCCCGCGGCGAGGCCCTGATCGAGATGCCGCTGTCCGGTGACCGTCTCTCCCTGGACGCGCCCGCCGGCGTGACCGTCCGCTGGTACGGGCGCGACGGCCGCGCCCACGGCGAGCTGCTCGTCCCGGCCGTGCAGGCCGCGTGCGCGCGACTGCTGCCCGGTCAGGCGCCTTCACCGGACGTCGAGCTGGAGGACGTGGACGTCGACGCCGGGATGCTGTGGGAGGTGCCGGTCGACGCGACCGGTGCACCCCTGCGGGCCGACGCGGCGCTCTACGCCTGGCTCGCCGGGGAGGCCGCGGTCATCAAGACCCTGCGCCGGCACCTGGTGGCCGAGTGCGGGGTGGACCGCAAGGCCGTGGCGTTCATGGGGTACTGGCGCGCGGGACGCTCCGAGGCGAACTGACCGGCCCCACCAGGCCGCTCTCGTAGGCGACGATCACGGCCTGGACGCGGTCGCGCACCCCGAGCTTGGCCAGCATGTTGCCGACGTGGGTCTTCACCGTCGTCGCGGACAGCGTGAACCGCTCGGCGATCTCGGCGTTGGACAGCCCCTCGGCGACGCAGCGCAGGACGTCGAGCTCGCGCGGGGTGAGGGTGCGCAGCACGGGACTCAGGCCGTCGGGTGAGGTGTCGTCGGTGGCGGTGGGCAGGTGCGCCGCGAACAGGTCGAGCATGCGGCGCACGATGCGCGGCTCGACGACCGAGCTCCCCGACGCGACGGTGCGGATGGCGTCGACGAGCTCCTCCGGCCGGGCGTTCTTCAGCAGGAAGCCGCTGGCACCGGACCGCAAGGCCGCGAACGCGTACTCGTCGACGTCGAACGTCGTGAGGACGAGCACCCGGGCCGCCGGGTGCTCCGCGACGAGGCGCCGGGTGGCCTCGATGCCGTCCATCCCCCGCATGCGGATGTCCATGAGGACGACGTCCGGCGCGAGGGCCGCGACCTGGTGGAGCGCGCTCCTGCCGTCCGAGGCCTCACCGACCACCTGGAGGTCGGGCTCGGACTCGATCACGAGGCGGAAGCCCATGCGCAGGAGCGCCTGGTCGTCCACGAGCAGCACGGTGGTCATCGTGGGTCTCCGTCGTCGTCGGACCACGGCAGGACGACGCGCACGCGCCATCCACCGCCCGGTCGCGGGCCGGCGTCCACGTGGCCGCCGAGCAGGGCGGCGCGCTCTCGCATGCCGACGAGCCCCCGGCCCGTACCTTCGCTGGTGGTGGGTCGGGTGCCGCCGGCGTCGAGGACCTCCACCTCGACGGCCGAGGCGCTGCGGCGCACGGCGACCTCGGCGGACGCGGTGCCGACGGCGTGCCGGAGCACGTTGGTCAGGGCCTCCGTCACGATGCGCAGGACGGCCAGCCGCAGTGCGGTGTCGCGGGGGAGCGGGTCGTCGAGACCTGTGGCGGTCACGGGCACGCCCGCGGTGCGGAAGCGTTCCACGACGGCCGCCAGGTCCATCTCCGTCGCCTGGTCCTCGCCGGGGTCGAGGGCGCCCAGGACGCGCTGCATGTCCGACAGCGCCTCGCGGCCGGTGCGGGAGAGCTCGCGCATCGCCTCACGCGAGCGGTCCGGGGCGCGATCGAACGCGGCACCGGCCCCGTCGGACAGCGCGACCATGACGGACACGCTGTGCGCGACGACGTCGTGCATCTCCCGCGCGATGCGGGCGCGCTCGGCGGCGCGGGCGAGGGCGGCGCTCTGGTCGCGGTCCCGGGCGATCGCCTCGTACCGCTGCACGAGGTCGTGCGCGTGCAGCCACCTGGCGCGCGCCGCGGAACCGGCCGCGACACCGAGCAGCAGGAGGGCGAGCAGGAGGGACACCGACGCCGACCTGCGGCCGGCGGAGAACTCGGGCTCGGTGAGCTGGAAGTAGGGTCCCCCGTCCATCGGCGGAAGGTTGCTCCAGAGCAGGATCTCGGCCAGGCCGATGTCCTGCCACTGCCACAGCGCGACCGAGACGACGACGAACACCACCGCGAGCGCAGTCCACGCGGTCCGCGCCGGGCGGGTGGCGGCGACGGTGAACAGCGCGAACGCCAGGCACACCCCGGTGGTACCGAGGACCCCCGCCGTGACCAGCGAGCCGAGCGCCAGGACAGTGAGTGCCGCGGTCACGCCCAGCGGCCACCGCCGCCGACAGGTCAGGAGCAGCGCTCCGAGGACGGTGCCGGCGATCCACACCAGCGGGACCGTGGACGAGGCCGGCGTGTCCGGCGCGTACAGGCCCAGGCTGATGCACGCCTGCACCGTCCAGGCAGCCAGGGTCACGGTGACGGTCCCGAGCAGGAGCAGCAGCACCGTCCGCGCCGCTCCGGCGATCCATGGACGAGCGGTGACCAGGCGTCCCACAGGCCCGCGTCGCCGGACCTGAGCCTCCGTGAGCACGTAGGGCTCGACCGTGCCAGTCGTGGGCATGGCGCTCACTCTCCCATCCGGTTCTCGTCGGCGGGCTCAGGCGAGGTCATGTCGACGCAGCCGGTAGCCGGCGGCAAGGAGCAGGGCGACGACCCACACGCCGAGGACCAGGGCGGAGCCCCACGGGCCCAGGTGCGGGCCGAGGGTCGTCGCGTCCAGCGTGGCCAGTCGCGAGTCGTCCTGGAGCAGGCGGGTCGCGGACCCGGGCAGGAGGGCCCGCGCCGTGTCCGTCAGGCGCCCGGGGTTCGTCACCAGGACCTGGTCGATCACGACGAGCAGCATCACCCCCGAGACGAGCGCCCCGGTCGGGCGACGCAGCAGCGCGCCGAGCCCGAGCCCGAGCAGCGCGACGCCCGTCAGGTAGAGCACGTATCCGGTCAGGACACGCAGCGTCTCGGGGTCGGCCACGTCGATCGTGAGTCCGAGGGCGGACCGCTGGCCGGTGGTGACCAGGAGCGACACCAACAGTGCGGCGACGGCCGTCACCAGCGCGACGGCCGCCGTGACCAGCACCTGGGCCGCGAGCACCAGCAGCCGCCTCGGGACCGCCGTGAACGTGGCCCGGAACGTGCCGGCGACGAACTCGCCCGTGCCGACGAGCACGCCCAGGACCAGGGCACCGAGCTGCGCCAGCAGGTACCCGGACGCGACGACGGTCGCCGCCACGTGCCCGTCGGCGGCGCGGACGAACAGACCGAGGGCCCACGCGAGGCAGGCCGCCGCGGCGACGGTGCTCAGCCCTACCCACAGCGACGAGCGCAGGCCGGTGAGCTTCGTCCACTCCGCCGCGAGCACCCGACCGGTCGTGACTGGTCCCGCCACGTCACACCACGTCCCGGGTGCGCAGCCTGGCCGCGGCCACGGCGAGCAGACCGAGGATCCAGGCGAGGAGCACCAGCCCTCCGCCCCAGGGACCGAGGTTCGGTGCGCCGTCGTAGCCGGTGCCGTCGGACGGCATCATCAGCAGCCAGCCTGCTCCGGAGGGGAGGAAGGTGGTGACGGTGTCCACCACGGACAGCCCCGACGGCTCCTGTGCCAGCGGCGAGGTGCCGACGTCGGACGCGAGCGTGAGCACGATGGGGAGCACGAGCACCAGGACGACTGCGGTGGTGACCGCCGGCACCGAGCGGCGCAGGAGGGCGCCGATCGCCAGCCCCAGCAGGGTGAGGCCGACCAGGAACAGCACCATGCCGACCATGACCTGCGGCGTCGCGTCCACGCCCAGGTCGAGGGCGATCCCGCGGGAGCGGGCCGCGGGCAGGACGCCGAGCACGGCAGCGCCGACCGACAGGAGGGCGACGAGCAGCGCGAACGCACCGGTGGCGAGCGCCTGGGCCGCCACGACCGGCAGCCGCCGCGGCACCGCCGTGAAGGTCGCGCGGAACGTGCCCGTGCTGAACTCGCCCGTCCCGACGAGCACTCCGAGGACGAGGGGGAAGACCTGCCCGAGCATGACCCCGTCGGTCAGCGAGCCGAGGGGTTGGAATCCCGGGTCCACCGACGAGGCCGTGGCGCCGACGTACGTGAGGGCACCGGACGCGGCGACCGTGAGGGCGGCGAGCCAGGAGGAGGACCGCAGGCTCGTGATCTTGGTCCACTCGGAGGCGAGGACACCCGAGAACGTCGGCAGCGTCGCGCCGCGGCCGGGCACGGTCGTCGCGCTCATCGCGTGCCCCGGTACTCGACCGAGGCGGCGGTGAGCTCCAGGTAGGCGTCCTCGAGGGAGCCGCCGTCGGTCGAGAGCTCGAGCACGACGGCTCCGCAGCGACCCGCGGCCGCTCCGACCTCGTCGACGGTCGTGCCGCGCACCTGGAGGGTGCCCGGCTCGTTCGACTCCACCTCCGCCCCGAGCTCGAGCAGAGCCCGGGCGAGCAGCTCGGGCTCGTGGGTGCGGACGCGGACGACACCCGCGCGCGCGGAGCGCTCGACGATCTCCGTCACCGGCGCATCGGCCAGCAGCCTGCCCTGGCCGATGATCACGACCCGGTCGGCGCACAGCGCGAGCTCGTGCATGAGGTGGGAGGAGAGGAACACCGTCCGCCCCTCGGCCGCGAGGTCACGCACCAGCGCACGCACCCACAGCACGCCGTCGGGGTCGAGCCCGTTCACCGGCTCGTCGAGGATCAGCGTCCGAGGGTCACCGAGCAACGCCCCGGCGATCCCGAGCCGCTGGCCCATGCCGAGGGAGAAGGTCCCGGCCCGGCGCCCGGCCACGGACTCGAGCCCGGTCATCGCGATCACGTGCTGCACGCGGGCCCGGGAGATCCCGTGGGTCCTCGCCTGCGCCAGCAGGTGCCGGTAGGCGGTGCGCCCGGGGTGTGCGGACCGCGCGTCCAGCATGACGCCGACGGCGTGCAGCGGTGCGGGCAGGTCGGCGAACCGCCGGCCGTCGACGGTCGCGCTCCCGGAGGTGGCGCGTTCGAGCCCCACGATGATCCGCATGGTCGTGGACTTCCCGGCACCGTTCGGGCCCAGGAACCCCGTGACCGTCCCGGGTCGAGCCGTGAAGCTCAACCCGTCCACGGCCGTGGCCGTCCCGTAGCGCTTGGTCAGCGCGTCCACCTCGATCATGACTCTCCCGTCGTCGCGGTCCGTCGGCGGCCCGTCCTCGTGGCTGCCGTCATCGACGCTAGGGAGACCGGTCGGGCGTCAGAACCTGCCAGCGGCCGAGATCGAGAGCGCGGGCCTCTCCTCCTGAAGGACGAGGCCCGCCCGTACCATCGGGCAGGTGCCCCCCAGATCGCCGCTGCCGGCCCGGCACGGCCTCGACGCCGCGCGGCTGCGCACCCCCGATCGCGACCGTTCCCGCACGGACGAGTGGTCGACCATGGGCGACTGGCTCCGGCATCGGCTGCCCGAGCACGTGGACGTCGCAGCCATGCTGGCGGGCGAGCGGTTCGTCGACGAGGACGGCCGGGCCGTCCGCGCCCAGGACCCGTACGCGCCGCACCGGTTCGTGTGGTTCCATCGCGACCTGCGTGACGAGCCGGAGGTGACCGCGCCGATCCACGTGGTCCACCGCGACGAGCGCCTGGTGGTCGTCGACAAGCC
The DNA here is from genome assembly GCF_963527515.1 of uncultured Cellulomonas sp. Taxonomy (NCBI): domain Bacteria; kingdom Bacillati; phylum Actinomycetota; class Actinomycetes; order Micrococcales; family Cellulomonadaceae; genus Cellulomonas; species uncultured Cellulomonas sp. The sequence continues at coordinate 20,259 of NZ_CAURTV010000061.1, forward strand.
GGCGTTCCTCTCCTCGATCCCGCGTGGCCGGCACGTGGTGCAGAGCGTCGTCGTCCGGCTGCGCGACGAGCTCGGCCTCCCGGACCTGTCGCCGCTGCACCGACTCGACCGGGTCACGTCCGGTCTGCTGATGCTGGCGACCGAACCGCGGTGGCGCGGGCCGTACCAGTCCCTGTTCGAGCACCGCGAGGTCGCCAAGACGTACTGGGCGCTCGCCCCGCTGCGGGACGACCTGGTCCTGCCGGTCGTGGTGCGCAACCACCTGCACAAGGAGCGCGGCTCGTGGCAGGCGGAGGTGGTGCCCGGCGCCCCGGTCAACGCGGAGACGCTCGTCGAGCTGGAGTCGGTGGTGGACGGCCGCGGGGTCTACCGGCTGACGCCCCGCACGGGCCGCACCCACCAGCTGCGCGTGCACCTGCACGGGTTGGGCATCCCGATCGTGGACGACCCGCTGTACCCGGTGGTGCATGACGTGGAGGTGGACGACTTCAGCCGACCGCTGCAGCTGCTCGCCGGCGAGCTCGCGTTCACCGACCCGGTCGACGGCTGTCCGCGCCACTTCCGCAGCGTCCGCAGGCTCCCGCTGGCGGCGGAGGGCTGACGTACCCTCGTCCTCGTGGCCACGTTCTCCGCCGTCACCCGGCAGCACATCCTCCAGGCCATCGCGGAGTACGACTCCCGCGGCGGCGACGACTTCCTCGGCGTCTACGGCTTCGCGCCCTCGGGCCACCCGCTGGTGCACGAGGGTCGCAGCTACGACTCGACGGCCATCCTGGGCGTCGCGCACCGGTACGCGACCGGCCGGCTCGCGAGTGCCGACGAGGTCCGCGGGACCGCGTCGACGGTCCTGCGCAAGCGCGGGTTCGAGGTAGCGGGTCCGGTGTCCGTCCAGCGCGCTCCCGCGCCTGCTC
>NZ_CAURTV010000062.1:0-21128 GCF_963527515.1 uncultured Cellulomonas sp.
ACCTTCCGCAGGTTGTTCGCGCTGGCCCCGCGGCGCTCGAGGCGGCCGGGGTGGACCCGCAGGCGCGCGGCGAGCGGGTGGACATCGCCGGCTTCGCGCGCATCGCCGAGCACCTCGGGCACCCCGGGCCGGTCGGCAGCCGACCTGGCACAGTGGAGCCGTGACGCTGACTCCCGTGGCCCCGCTGCCCACGCACGAGGTCAGGGTCCGTGCGCCCGGCAAGGTCAACCTGTCGCTGCGGGTGGGCCCGCGCGAGCGGGACGGGTACCACGCCGTGTCCACCGTGTTCCAGGCGGTGTCGGTGTACGAGGAGGTCGTCGCCACCGCGTCCGAGCACCGCACGCTCACCGTCAGCGGCCCGCAGGCGGAGCTGGTGCCCACCGACGCCTCGAACCTGGCCCTGCGCGCGGCCACCCTGCTCGCCGACCGCGCCGGGATCGACGACGGCGTGCACCTGCACCTGCACAAGGGTGTCCCCGTCGCGGGCGGCATGGCGGGCGGCTCGGCCGACGCCGCGGCGACGCTGGTGGCGTGCGACGCGCTGTGGCGCACCGGGCTCAGCCGCGACGACCTGCTCGAGCTCGCCGCCGACCTGGGGTCCGACGTCCCGTTCTCCCTGGCCGGGCACACCGCCGTGGGCTCGGGCCGCGGTCACCTGCTCACGCCCGCCCTGAGCCGGGGCGAGTTCCACTGGGCGTTCGCGGTGCAGGACCGCGGGCTGTCGACCGCCGCCGTCTACACCGCCTTCGACGACCTGCACGGCTCGACGGTGGTCCCGGACCAGGAGGACGACGTCCCGCTCATGCAGGCGCTGCGTGCCGGTGACCCGCGCGCGCTGGGCGCCGCGCTGCACAACGACCTGCAGCTGGCGGCCCTGGAGCTGGACCCGGGTCTGGCCGAGCCGCTCGCGGTCGCGCAGGACGCGGGCGCCCTAGGTGTCGTGGTGTCCGGCTCCGGGCCCACCGTGGCCGCCCTCGGCCGCAGCCGCCAGCACGCGCTCGTCCTGGCCGCGGCGTTCACGGCGTCCGGCGTCGCCGACCGGGTCCTCACGGCCAGCGGCCCGGTCGCCGGCGCGCGCGTGGTCTCCACCACGGACTGAGGCACCTCCGCTCCTTGACATCGCGGCGCCAGAAGCGATACTTAAGAACATGCTTAACAGTGGCGAGCTGGACCGGGTCTTCAAGGCCCTGTCCGACGCGACCCGCCGCGCGATGGTCGAACGGCTGGTGCGCGGCCCGGTCTCGGTCAGCGGGCTCGCCGCGCCGTTCGCGATGACCCTGCCCGCCGTGCACCAGCACCTCGCGGTGCTCGAGGACGCCGGCATCGTCACCTCGCACAAGACCGGCCGGGTCCGGACCGTCCAGCTCGCACCCGACGCCCTCACGGACGCGCACGAGTGGATGGGCCGCCAGCGACTGCCCGCCGAGCGCCGGCTCGACCGGCTGGGCGATTTCCTCAGCACCTCCGACACCCCCGAGTGACAGGAGCACGACCATGTCCACGCAGACCACCAGCACCGTCGCGCACGCCACCTTCGTCGTCGAGCGCACGTTCGACGCATCCCTCGACCGGGTGTGGGACGCGTTCGCCGTCCCGGAGCAGCACGCCCGGTGGTTCGGCAGCGACCCTGGCTTCACGGAGACCGAGGTGTCCGAGGACTTCCGCGTCGGCGGGCGGGCCGTGCAGGACGGGCAGTGGCACGACGGCCCCACCAGCCGGTACGTCGCCACGTACACGGACATCGTCGAGCACACGCGGATCGTGTCCACCTACGACATGTGGGTGGCCGGCGCGCACCTGTCCACGTCCCTGTCGACGACCGAGTTCTCGGCCGTCGAGGGCGGCACCCGGGTCACGTACACCGAGCAGGGCGTGTTACTGGACAGCCAGGAGGACGGCAGCCAGCGCGAGTCGGGGTTCCAGGGCATCTTCGACACGCTCGCGACCTACCTCGCGGGCTGAGCCTTGCGCCATCTCGCCTGCGGACGCCAGGCTGACGCGTGCGCACCACGACGTCGTCCCTGATCACCGCCGCGTGCGCGCTGGCCCTCGTGGGGTGCGCGGCGACCGAGCCGACGGCGCAGGAGCCGAGCCCGACGGCCGTCACCGCTGCGCCGGCCGCGCCCACGCCGACGCCGACGTCATCGCCGGTGCCCCCCACCGACGTCCCGGCCGACGTCATGCTCCCGGAGACCGCCTGGGAACCTGTAGGCCCGGACGGCGCCCGGGACGACTCGCGGGGCGCAGTCAGCTGGCTGGTCGACGAGACGTGCGCCGCCGGGAGCCCGCCGGACGGCGTCGCGATGCGCACCGTCACCCAGGGCTCCGGCGAGATCGAGTCCCGGGTCGGCGTGCACCAGGTCGTCGTGCTCGCCGACGCCGACGCCGCGGTGGCCGAGGCCGACCGGCTGGCCGCCGCGCTGACCGCGTGCCCGCAGCAGGTCCCCCGCGACACCATGACGTACGTCGTCGAGCCGTTGGACGTCGGGGCGCAGGGGATCGGCCTGGCCACCCGCTTCTACGGCGCGTCCGACGGGGGCCCGCTGGACGACGCGATGGGCACCTACCTGGCGGTCACGCGGCGCGGGAACGCGGTCACCCTCGTCGCGGTCCATGGCGGCGAGGGCACGGTCCGCACCGCGCGCGAGATCGTCACGGCGAACGCCCGGGCCGCGTGGGAGCTCCTGTGCGCCTACGACTCCGCGGGCTGCTGACGAGGTCAGCAGGTGGACGAGTCGTCCGCCGAGGTCAGCACCCCGCCGGGCGGGGACCACGGGGACTCGACGACGGGCGGCGGGGCGGCGGGGTCGGCCGGTGGCGTGTCCCCTGCCGGCGGTGAGTCGCCTGTCGGCGGGGGGTCGGCAGCCGGCGGGGGGTCGGCAGCCGCCGGGGCCTCGCCCACGGGCTGGTCGGCGGCGATCCGTGCCCACAGCTGCGCTGACTCGGCGGTCGACTCGACCCGGAACTTCTGCCGGGTGGATGCGACGGTCGGCATGGACACGAAGACGATCCGGTCCGCCTGCACGCCACGCAGCGAGAGCCCGAACCCGGTCAGGTCGGTGAGGTCCCGGAAGCCCGTGCTCGCGGTCAGGGAGCCGGTCGCCGCCTGCGCGAACCGGAAGAGGGCCGTGGGGCTGGTCAGCACGTCGCGACTGAGCACCGACCGGACCATCGCGGCCATCAGGTCCTGCTGACGCCCGATCCGGCCGGTGTCGGACCCGTCACCGATGTTGTGCCGGGCGCGGGCGAACTGCACGGCGGTGGTGCCGTTGAAGACCTGCGCGCCCGCCTTGACGTGCAGGCCCGTGTACTCGTCGTCGTCGAGGTCCGTCGGCAGGCAGATCGGCACGCCGCCGATCGCGTCGACCATGTCCCGCAGGCCGACGAAGTCCACGAGCACCAGCCCGTCCAGCCGCACCCCCGTGAGCAGCTCGACCGTCTTCCACGTGCACGCCGCCGCGGACGCGAGGTCCTGCCCGTGGTCCCAGCCGATCCGGAACGCCTCGTTGAGCTGGCGGTTCTCGCGGGCGGGCGTCGTGCTGCCGTCGGACATCGTGCACGACGGGCGGTCGGCCAGCAGGTCCCGGGGGAGGGAGACCAGCTCGACGCGGGACCGGTCCGCGGCGACGTGCGCGACGATCGTGGTGTCCGACTGCATGCCCTCCTCGACGCCGCCGATGGTGGCGTTCTCGCCGCTGCGGTCGTCGGAGCCGATGATCAGCAGGTTCACGGGTGCCCCGGCCCGCGCGTCGCCCGGCGGCGGCTCGGTCACCTCCGGCCGCGCGCCCTCGTCGCCCACCATGCCGGTGAGGTCCACCTCGCCGATGTTGGACTGGAGCTCGAGGTAGACCGCCGCTGCACCGGCGGCGCCGAACGCGAGCACGCCCACGGCCGCGAGACTCACCGCCCGGAGCCGGGTCCGCCGGTGGGTTCGCGCGTGCTTCGTCATCCTCCGGACGCTAGTGCGCAGGTCAGCGCGGTATCGGCCGTCTGCGTGGAGGACCTGTGCGGGTGTGCGGGTAGCCTTCACAGGAAATGGCTCACCTTCTCGGCGCGGATCGCGTCACGCTCGCGCTGGGTACGCGCACCCTGCTCGACGAGGTCTCCCTCGGGCTGGACGACGGCCAGCGGATCGGCGTCGTCGGCCCCAACGGGGCGGGCAAGTCCACGCTGCTGCGGGTCCTGTCCGGTCTCCAGGAGCCCGACGACGGCCGGGTCACCCGGGCCGGCGGCGTGCGGATCGCCGTGCTCGACCAGCGCGACGACCTGCTGGCCGGCAGCACCGTCCTCGACGTGGTGCACGGGTCCGCCGACGAGCACGAGTGGGCCACCGACTCGCGCATCCGGTCGGTGCACGCCGGCCTGCTCGCGGACGTGTCGCTGGACGCCGACGTCGCCTCCCTGTCGGGCGGCCAGCGCCGCCGGGTCGCGCTGGCTGCGCTGCTGGTGCAGGACGACGAGGTCCTGGTCCTCGACGAGCCGACCAACCACCTGGACGTCGAGGGGGTGGCGTGGCTCGCCGCGCACCTGGTCGAGCGGTACCGGGGCTCGAACGGTGCGCTGGTCGTCGTCACCCACGACCGCTGGTTCCTCGACGCGGTCTGCACCCGCACGTGGGAGGTCCACGACGGCGGTGTCGACCAGTACGAGGGCGGCTACGCGGCCTACGTCCTGGCCCGTGCGGAGCGGGCGCGGACGGCGTCGACCACCGAGGAGAAGCGGCAGAACCTGCTGCGCAAGGAGCTCGCGTGGCTGCGCCGGGGGGCACCGGCGCGGACGTCGAAGCCCAAGTTCCGGATCGACGCCGCCAACGCCCTCATCGAGAACGAGCCGCCGCCACGGGACCAGCTGAGCCTCACGCGCATGGCCACGGCCCGGTTGGGGAAGGACGTGCTCGACATCGAGGACGCCTCCGTGGTCTACGGCGACCGCACCTTGCTGCACGACATCACGTGGCGGCTCGGTCCGGGGGACCGGATCGGCCTGGTCGGGGTCAACGGTGCCGGCAAGACCACCCTGCTGCGGCTGCTGTCCGGCCGGCTCCAGCCCACCACCGGCCGCGTCAAGCGGGGCAAGACCGTGCAGGTGGCCGAGCTCACGCAGGACGTCGAGGAGCTCGACGAGCTGGCCGGCCTGCGGGTGATCGAGGTGATCGAGAGCGAGAAGCGCTCGGTCGTCGTCGGCGGCAAGGAGCTCACGGCGGCGCAGCTGGTGGAGCGGCTCGGGTTCGACCGCGAGCGCTCCCGCACCCCCGTGCGGGACCTGTCCGGCGGGGAACGCCGACGGCTGCAGCTGCTCCGGCTGCTCGTCGGCGAGCCGAACGTGCTGCTTCTCGACGAGCCCACCAACGACCTGGACACCGACACGCTGGCCGCGCTCGAGGACCTGCTGGACGGCTGGCCGGGCACCCTCATCGTCGTCTCGCACGACCGGTACCTGCTCGAGCGTGTCTGCGACACCCAGATGGCGCTGCTGGGCGACGGCCTGCTCCGCCAGCTGCCCGGCGGCGTCGAGCAGTACCTGGACCTGCGTCGGGCCGCGCTGGTCGGTGGCGGGACCGCGAGCGCCGCGTCGCCGCTGAGCGCCCGGCCCGCCGGTGACGCCGTCGTCCCGCAGGAGAGCGTCTCGCCCGCCGACCTGCGCACGGCCCGCAAGGAGATCGCCCGGATCGAGCGGCGGCTGTCGCGGATCGCGGACCAGGAGGCGGTCCTGCACCAGCGGATGTCCGACCGGGCCACGGACCACCAGGCCGTGGTCGCCCTGGACGCCGAGCTGCGGGCGCTCGCCACGGAGAAGGACGAGCTCGAGGCCGCCTGGCTCGAGGCCGCGGAGATCGTCGGCTAGGCCCTCCCGTCCCGTCGACCGCGCCGTCCGCGTGCTCGCTCCCGGCACCGCCCCGCTGCCCGAACCAGTCGGCGGAGGGTCAGGCCTCGCGGCGCATGCTGTGCAGGCCGAGGCCCGACGCGACGCCCATGGTGAGCACCGCGGCCAGCACGACGAGCAGCGGCGCGGTCCACCCGCCGCTGGACGTGTGCACGGCGCCCAGCACGCTCGGGCCGAGCGCGGCGCAGCCGTAGCCGACGGTCTGCACGGTCGCGGACATCCGGCGGGCTGCCGCCGGCGACCCCGCGCTGGACGCGATGACCGTGAAGATGACCGCGAAGTTGCCGCCCTGGGCCACCCCGGCGAGCGTGCACCACAGCGGCCACCCGGACGGCGCGAGCAGCAGGCCGAGCGGCAGCGCCACCCAGCCGACGGCGATCGCCGCGGACACGGCCGCGACCGGCGCCCGCCGCCCGAGCGCGATCGGCACGCCGATGCCGCCGACCATCCCGAACAGCTGGAAGAGCGCAGCGGCGCCGCCGGACGCGGCACGCTCGAGGCCGAGGGTGTCGTGCAGCAGGGAGGGCAGCCACGCGCTGACGGCGTAGTAGCCGAACGCCTGGCCGGCGAACGCGACGGCGAGGAACCAGGTGACGGGTCGCCGCCACACGGCGGGCGCGGTGCTCGCCGCGACGACGACCGCCGGCTCGGCCCGCCCGAGCGGGTACGCCCGCTGCCAGACCACCAGGCCGACCACGGCGAGCAGCCCCCACGACGCCAGCGCCCACCGCCAGCCGACGGCGTCCGCCAGCGGCGCGGTCAGGGTGGTGGTCAGCACGCTGCCGCCGTTGAGCGCCGCGGTGTACAGGCCGGTCACCCGCGGCACGTGGCCGGGGAAGTCGCGCCCGATCACCACCGGGACGGCGACGTTCCCCGCGGTGATGGCCACCCCGATGAGCGCGGTGCCCACCAGAGCGGAGCCGAACTCGTCGGCCGAGCGCAGCACGGTGCCGGCCAGGACGGTGACGAGCGACGCCGCCACCACCCGCCCGGTGCCCAGCCGCCCGAGCAGCACCGCCATGAACGGCGTCGCCAGGGCGAAGCACAGGACAGGGATGCCGGTGAGCAGCCCGACGCCGGCGGCGCTCAGCGCGAGGTCGCCGCGCACGTCGTCGACCACCGGCGCGAGCGCGGTGATCGGCGCCCGCAGGTTCAGCGCGTACAGCAGGACCGCTGCCAGGAGCAGGCCGCGAGCGGCGGAGCGACCCGCCGTCATGACCTCACGACGCGTCGAACGGCGCGGTCACCTCGCGCAGCAGGTCGGCCAGCCGGTCCCGGTCGGTCTCTTCGAGGTCGCCCAGCAGGCCGCGCTCGACGTCGAGCAGGTCGGAGAACGCCGCGTCCACCCGGGCCAGGCCCGCGGCGGTCAGCTGCACGAGCACCCCGCGGCGGTCGTCGGGGGCGGGCAGCCGCTCGACCAGGCCGTGCTCGGCGAGCCGGTCGATCCGGTTGGTCATGGTGCCGCTGGTGACCAGCGTCTGGGTGAGCAGCGCACCGGGGGAGAGCCGGTACGGGGCACCCGCCCGCCGCAGCGCGGAGAGCACGTCGAACTCCCACGTCTCCAGGTCGTGCCGCGCGAACGCGGTGCGCCGGGCGAGGTCGAGGTGGCGGGCCAGCCGACTGACGCGGGACAGGACGGTCAGGGGGCGGACGTCCAGGTCCGGGCGCTCGCGCTCCCACGCGAGGACGATGCGATCGACCTCGTCCCGGGCCCCTTCCGGGGACGTGCGTGCCACCATGACGCGAGATTACTCGACGTCGAGAGAGATCCGGCTCAGGCGCCGGTCAGGGTGGGCCGGCGCTCGAGCGCGGACAGGCCGTTCCAGGCCAGGTTCACCAGGTGGGCCGCGACGACCGTCTTGCTCGGGCTGCGGGCATCGAGCCACCACTGCCCGGTGAGCGCCACCATGCCGACCAGCATCTGCGCGTAGATCGGCGCGGTCTTGGGGTCCTGGCCCTGCTTGGTGAACTGGTCCGCCAGCAGGTGCTCGACCTGCGTGGCGACGTCGCCGATCAGGCTGGAGAACGTGCCGGTGGCCTGCGCGACGGGGGAGTCGCGCACCAGGATCCGGAAGCCGTCCTCGTTCGCCTCGATGTACCCCAGCAGCGCCAGCGCGGTGCGCTCCACCAGCGCCTTCGGGTGCCCGCCCACCTCGAGCGCCCCCGTCAGCGCCCCGGTCAAGGCCTGGATCTCGCGGTCCACGACCACCGCGTACATGCCCTCCTTGCCGCCGAAGTGCTCGTACACGACCGGCTTGGACACCTCGGCGCGTGCCGCGATCTCCTCGACGCTCGTGCCGTCGAAGCCCTTCTCGGCGAACAGGCGCCGCGACACGTCGAGCAGCTGGGCGCGCCGCTGCGTCCCCGTCATCCGGGAACGGGTCGCGCGCTTGCTGTCGGTGGCCACGCGCCCATCATGCCGTCACCGGTCCCGGTGCAGGTGCCAGTCCCTGGCAGACTTGGCCGCCACGGCGCCGGGGGCGTCGGTCCGCCCTGGTGTAACGGCAGCACGCCGGCCTTTGGAGCCGTGCAGACCAGGTTCGAATCCTGGGGGCGGAGCAGCACGGGCCGTCCTGCGCCGCGGGAGGGCGGCACCGGACGATCCGGGCACGGCCTGAGCGCCTCCCGCGCGACGGTAGAGTGCACCGTGCGCACGAGATCCACCGCCCGAGAACCGGGCAGATCCGCGAGGAGCACCCCCAGGTGACGTTCCCCCGCCCGGCCGCCGTCGTCGTCCTCGCCGCAGGTGAAGGAACCCGGATGCGCTCGGCGACTCCCAAGGTCCTGCACACCCTGGCCGGTCGCAGCATGCTCGGCCACGCGCTGGCCACCGCCCGCGCCCTCGATCCCGGTCGTGTCCTGGTGGTCGTCCGGCACGAGCGCGAGCAGGTCGCGGCGCACGTCGCCGAGATCGACGCCCAGGCGCTGCTGGCCGACCAGGACGAGATCCCCGGCACGGGCCGCGCGGTCCAGGTGGCCATGCGCACGCTCGACGCGGCCGCCCAGGCCGACGCCGCGGGGGACACCACCGCCGGGTCGGCCACGCACGCACAGGTGGACGGCGCGGTCGTCGTCATCGCGGGCGACGTCCCGCTGCTCGACGCCGCGACCCTGCACGAGCTGCTCGAGGCGCACCACGCCGACGGCAACGCGGTCACGGTGCTCACCACCGAGGTGGCGGAGCCCACGGGGTACGGCCGGATCCTGCGCGAGCCCGGCACGGGTGACGTGCTCGGCATCGTCGAGGAGAAGGACGCCGACGAGGCCCAGCGCGCGATCACCGAGATCAACTCCTCCATCTACGTCTTCGACGCCGCCGTGCTGCGCGGGGCCCTCGGCCGGCTCGGCCGGGACAACGCGCAGGGCGAGGTCTACCTGACGGACGTGCTCGCGATCGCCCGCACCGACGGCGGCCACGTGCGCGCGCTGCAGACGGACGACCCGGTGCTCGTCGAGGGCGTCAACGACCGCGTGCAGCTGTCGGTGCTGCGGGCAGAGATGAATCGCCGCATCCTCGACGACTGGATGCGCGCAGGCGTGACGATCGTCGACCCGGCGACCACGTGGGTGGACGTCGACGTGGAGCTGGAGCGGGATGTGACGCTCCTGCCCGGCACGCAGCTGCACGGCGCCACCGTGGTCCGCGAGGGTGCGACGGTCGGCCCGGACACCACGCTGACGGACGTCGAGGTGGGGCCGCGCGCCAGCGTGGTGCGCACGCACGGCACCCTCGCCGTCATCGGCGCGGGCGCGAGCGTCGGACCGTTCGCCTACCTGCGGCCCGGCACGGTGCTCGGCGACGACGGCAAGATCGGCACGTTCGTCGAGACCAAGAACGCGCAGATCGGCACCGGGTCGAAGATCCCGCACCTGTCCTACGTGGGCGACGCGACGATCGGTGAGCACACGAACATCGGTGCGGCGTCGGTGACCGTCAACTACGACGGCGTCAACAAGCACCGCACGACGATCGGCTCGTACGCCCGCACGGGCGCGGACAACATGTTCGTCGCCCCCGTGACGGTCGGCGACGGCGCGTACACCGGCGCCGGCAGCGTGATCCGCCGCGACGTGCCGTCGGGCGCCCTCGGCGTGAGCGCCGGTGCGCAGCGCAACATCGAGGGCTGGGTGGCACGCGCCCGGGCCGGGACACCGGCCGCCGAGGCCGTGGTGCGCCGGCCGGGCGGCGACGACCCCGAGCTCTCCCCGCAGGCCCGCGCCGAGCGCGACCGCGCCGCCGCAGCATCCGCCGACTCCCCACCGACCCCGCCGCCTGCACTGCCGGACTCCGCCGGCTCGAACCCGAAGGACTCCGCACGATGACCGGGATCATCTCCTCGGACGGCGAGAAGCGCCTCGTGCTCCTGACGGGTCGTGCGCACCCCGACCTGGCCACGAGCGTCGCAGCCCACCTGGCCATCGACCTGCTGCCGACCACCACCTACGAGTTCGCCAACGGGGAGATCTACACCCGGTTCGGGGAGTCCGTGCGCGGCGCCGACACGTTCGTGCTCCAGTCGCACTCGTCGCCCATCAACACGTGGATCATGGAGCAGCTGCTCATGGTCGACGCGCTCAAGCGGGCGTCCGCCAAGACGATCACCGTGGTGGCGCCGTTCTACGGGTACGCGCGGCAGGACAAGAAGCATCGCGGCCGCGAGCCCATCTCCGCCCGGCTCATGGCGGACCTGTTCAAGACGGCCGGCGCCGACCGGCTGATGAGCGTCGACCTGCACGCCGCGCAGATCCAGGGCTTCTTCGACGGACCTGTCGACCACCTCTGGGCCATGCCGATCCTCACCGAGTACGTGCGCAGCCGCGTCGACACCTCGAACGTCACGGTCGTCTCTCCCGACGCCGGGCGCATCCGGGTGGCCGAGCAGTGGGCCGCGAAGCTGGGCGGCGGTCCGCTGGCCTTCGTGCACAAGACGCGGGACATCCGCAGCCCCAACAAGACGGTCGCCAACCGCGTCGTCGGTGACGTCGAGGGCCGCAGCTGCGTGCTCGTCGACGACCTGATCGACACCGCCGGGACCATCACGGGGGCGGTCCGGGTGCTCATGGAGGCCGGCGCCAAGGACGTCATCGTCGCCGCCACGCACGGTGTCCTGTCCGACCCGGCGGTCGACCGGCTGCAGAACTGCGGCGCGCGCGAGGTCGTGATCACGGACACCCTGCCCATCGCCGAGGACCGCCGCTTCCCGCAGCTGACCGTGCTGTCGATCGCCCCGCTCATCGCCCGGGCCATCCGCGAGGTGTTCGACGACGGCTCGGTGACCTCCCTCTTCGACGGGCAGGCCTGACCCGATGAGCGGGCGCGACGACGAGCACGCCGGTCGTCGCGGCCCGCGCGGCGGCGTGACCGTCACGGGCTTCGGTGAGGCCGACGCGGTGCCGGACGTCGCGATCGCCGACCTCGGTGCCGAGGCCCGCGGTGTCGACGCCGAGCGTGCGCTCGCCGACGCCGGCGCCTGCCTGGACCGGATGCGGGCCGTGCTGCGCGAGGCGGGAGTGGACGACCGCGCGCTGCGGACCACCCAGTCGAGCACCTGGACCGACGGCTCGGCGCGCGGCTCCTCGCGCGTCGTGGCGCGGCTCGGTCTGCAGGTGCGGCTGCCCGACGTCGCGGTCGCCGGGGACGTCGTCGGCGCCGCGGTGGTCGCGGGCGGAGAGCCTGCCCGGATGGACGGCATCCGCCTCGAGGTCAGCGACCCGACGGAGCCACGAGCGCGTGCACGGGAGGCCGCCTGGGCCGACGCGCTCGCCCGGGCGACGCAGTGGGCGGAGCTGTCGGGGCGACGGCTGGGCGAGGTGCAGTGGGTGACCGAGGGCGGGTCCGACGCCGTGCCGCTGCGCATGGGACGCGCCATGGGCGTCGCGAAGGCCATGTCCGTGCCCGTCGAGGCCGGGCAGCAGACCGTCTCCGCGGACGTGACCGTGCGGTGGGGATGGGCCGAGGAGCCCGTCTGACAAGCGGGTTGGGCTCTGCCCGCTCGACCGGGTAGGCTCTCCAGGTTGCCTCGGCGAGGGACGAAGGACGGTCGACGAAGGTCCACGACCACCTGCGCTCCGTGATCGACTGGGCGAGCGCCTCCGCGTGCCCGTCCTGCGTCCCGCGTCGAGGCCACCACCTCTGTCTGTTCCGCGTCGCCCGGCTACCGCCGCGCACGCCACGCCATCACACCGTCACGTCGGCGACTGCGCCGACGCCAGCACTGGGGAGTACACGTGTCCGAGGTCAAGCTCGTCGCCACCACCCGCACGGAGTTCGGCAAGGGCGCCGCGCGCCGCCTGCGCCGTGAGCACCAGGTTCCCGCCGTCCTGTACGGGCACGGCTCGGACCCGCTGCACGTCGCCCTCCCGGGCCACGAGACGATGCTCGCGGTCAAGCAGGCCAACGCCCTGTTCTCCATCGAGCTCGACGGCAAGACCACGCTGGCGATCACGAAGGACGTCCAGCGCGACGTCGTGAAGAACACCATCGAGCACGTCGACCTGCTCATCGTGACCAAGGGCGAGAAGGTCTCCGTCGACGTCCCCGTCACCATCGTCGGCGAGTCTGCCCCCGGCACCATCCACGTCGTCGAGACGCAGACGCTGTCCCTCGAGGCCGAGGCCACGCACCTGCCCACCGAGGTCGAGGTCTCCATCGAGGGTCTTGCGGGTGGCTCCAGCGTCAACGCCGGCGACATCACCCTGCCGACGGGCTCCGTCCTGCTGACGGACCCCTCGATCACGATCGTCTCCGTCACCGTCCCGCACGCCTCCGCCGAGGACGTCGCCGCCGACGCCGCGCAGGCCGACCTGGCCGCCTCGCAGTCGGCCGCGTCCGCCGCCGCCGCGGAGTTCGAGCTCGGCAGCTGACCGACCGCACGCTGCGCGACGCCCGGTACCGTTCCTGACGGTGCCGGGCGTCGTCGTTCCCGCACCCACCCCGCAGGAGGAGACCCCCGATGAGCGACGGACCCTGGCTGGTCGTCGGCCTCGGCAACCCCGGACCGCAGTACGCGGGCAACCGGCACAACGTCGGGCAGATGGTGCTCGACGAGCTGGCGCGCCGGACCGGGACCTCGTTCGGCACCCGGGCGCCGGGGCTGCTCTCACGCCGGCCGCAGGCGGCGGTCGCGGAGGCGCGCCTCGGGGTGCTCCCCGGCGGGGCGCCGGGTCCTCGGGTGGTGCTGGCCAAGCCGACCACGTACATGAACGTCTCGGGCGGTCCGGTCGCCGCGCTGGCGAAGTACTACGACGTGCCCCCGGAGCGCACGGTGCTGGTGCACGACGAGCTGGACATCCCGTTCGCCGACGTGAGGCTCAAGCGCGGCGGCGGTGAGGGCGGCCACAACGGTCTGCGGGACTCCACCAAGGCGCTCGGCACCAAGGACTACCTCCGCGTCCGCGTCGGCGTGGGTCGCCCGCCGGGCCGGATGGACCCCGCCGACTTCGTCCTGCGAGATTTTTCCAGGACCGAGCTCAAGGACCTGCCCTGGCTGGTCGACTCCGCGGCAGACGCGGTCGAGCTGGTCGTCGTCGCAGGTCTCGAGGCGGCTCAGCTGAGGTTTCACACGAAGGAGTGACCCCGTCTCACCGCCGGGCGTGTATCGGGTGAAACCGGACAGAAGGTGATGAACTACCTGAGAGCCACGTATAGCCTCATCCCCATTCCAACTGGGGGAAATGGGGTGGGTCCGTGGCTGCGGAGATCGTCGACGACGTGGGCCTCACCCTCGGCGACCGACGCGGTCGGGGACTCGGGCAGCGTCGTTCGTGGGCCTCCGCGGAGCCGTTCGAGCGCCGTTCCACGCCGTTCAACTCGGCGGCCGCGGTCGCCGGCTCGTGGCGCCAGAGCGTCCGCTCCTACCGCGTGCACGCCGCGCTGCTGGACCTGGCAGCCATCCTGCTCGTCGCGACGCCGGTCCTCATCTCCCTGTACGAGCCCGCCGCGCAGACCGCGCTGATGATCGTCGGCGCGACGCTGGGCTTCCTCGGCCTCGTCGCCGTCCTGCACGGCTACGGCGACGCGGTGCTGGGACGCTCGGCCGCCGAGACCCGCGCGCTGGTGCGCGCCGGCCTGGTCAGCGTCGTCGTGCTCGTCCTGGCCAGCTACGCGTTCAAGGCCGAGGTGTCCCGGTTCCTCGTCTTCGTGGTGGTCCCGGCGGCGGCGCTGCTCGCGGTCGCGGCACGGGTGGTCCTGCGGCGCACGCTGAAGCGGTCGCGCCTGCAGGGGCAGGCGATGATGCGCACGATCGTCGTCGGGGAGCCCGGCCCGGTGGCCAGCGTGGTCTCCGACCTCGCGGTCGACCCGGCCCACGGCTACAGCGTCCTCGGCGTCTGCCTGCCGAGCGTGGACGACCGGCAGGCCGTGGCCGGCGCCCCGACGATCGGTGCCGTCTGCGACGTGCCGCAGGTGGTCGTGGACCGCTCGGTGGACGTGGTCGTCGTCGCCGGCTCCTACATCGGCGGCAACGGGCTGCGCCGGCTCTCGTGGGCGCTGGACCGGGCGGGCGCCCAGCTCATCATGGCGACCGACCTCGAGGACATCGCCGCCCCGCGGCTCACCATGCGACCTACCGGCGGCCTGTCGCTGCTCGAGGTCGAGGTGGGGGCGTCGCGCGGCCGGATGGCGGCCAAGACCGCGCTGGACCGGACCCTCGGCGGGCTGATCCTGCTCGCGGCGCTCCCGGTGATCCTGCTGGCCGCCCTCGCGGTGCGGCTCACGTCGCCGGGGCCGGCGTTCTACACGCAGACCCGTATCGGCGTCGACGGCGCGGCGTTCACCATGTGGAAGCTGCGCACCATGTACGTCGACGCGGACAAGCGCCGCGCCGAGCTGCTGGGCTCGAGCGAGGGCAACGCGATCCTGTTCAAGATGCGCCACGACCCCCGCGTCACCACGGTCGGTCGCGTGCTGCGCAAGTACTCGCTGGACGAGCTGCCGCAGCTGTTCAACGTGGTCCGGGGGGACATGTCGCTGGTCGGCCCGCGCCCGCCGCTGGCCGAGGAGGTGGCCGCGTACGCGGACGCCGTGCAGCGACGCCTCCGGGTGCGACCCGGCCTGACCGGCCTCTGGCAGGTCTCCGGCCGCTCCGACCTGTCGTGGGAGGAGTCGGTGAAGCTCGACCTGCGCTACGTCGACAACTGGTCGGTGACCATGGACCTCCTCATCCTCTGGAAGACGTTCCGGGCCGTGCTGCGACCCAGCGGTGCCTACTGACCGATCGCCCGCGACCGCGGCACCGACCACACCTGAGGACCTGGAGGTACTCGTGACCGAGACCCGGCCCGACATCTCGTTCCTGGACGACGACGAGCCCGCCACCGTGCGAGCCGACCCGCCGGGCGTCGTCGACCGCCTCGTGGTCCACCAGATCGACCTCGCGCGCCAGTCGCCGGGCGGGATCGAGACCTGCATCCGTGGCCTCATCCGGCACGCGCCCGCCGAGGTGACCTTCGCGGTGGTCGGCGTCGACGCGGGTGGGCACGTCGAGGGCCGCCGGCTGGGCCGGTGGGAGCAGCACCGCATCGGCGAGCGGGTGGCGTGGTTCCTGCCCGTGGTCCGGCTCGACCCGGGCGACCAGAACCGTCGCATCCCGCACTCCGTCCGGCTCGCCGCCGGGCTGGTGCGGTTCCGTGGGGCGCTGCCGGCGAGCACCGTCGTGCAGGCGCACCGCGCGGACGTCGCCGCGGTCGCGTCCCGGGTGCTGCGGCGTCCGCTGGCCTACTTCGTGCACACCCAGGAGCACGGCCTGACGGGTGCCACGTCCGACTCCTTCTGGCGCCGTGCCGGCAACGTGCACGCCCGGGTGGAGCACGCCCTGCTGCGCGACGCGCGGTCGGTCGTCGTGTTCAACCCGGACTTCGCCGAGACGGCCAGGACCGTCAACCCGGACGCCATGTTCTCGCCGACGTGGTTCGACCCGACCCTGGTCCGGTACCGCGCCCAGGCCCTGCACCCGCAGCGCGTCATCTGGGTCGGCCGGCTGGAGCAGCCGAAGGACCCCGCGCTCGCCCTCCAGGCCTTCCGCCGGCTGCTGGAGACCGCGCCGGGGGACTGGACGCTCGACGTCGTCGGCACCGGCACGCAGCTGCCCGAGCTGGAGCGCCAGGTCGCCGACCTGCCGGACGGGGTGCGCGGACGCGTCCGGCTCCGCGGCCGGCTCGCCCCGGAGGAGGTCGCGTCCGCGATGGCCGACGCCGGGGTCTTCCTCATGACGTCCCACCCCGGCTATGAGGGGTTCCCCCGCGTGCTCGTCGAGGCCATGGCCTCGGGTCTGCCCGCCGTGGTGACGGACGGCTCCGACACCGGGTCGCTCGTGCGGCCAGGTCACAACGGCTTCGTCGTCAGCGAGAGGAACCCCGATGACCTTGCTCACGCCATCAGCGAGGCCAGCACCCTCCACCGCAGCGCGGCCCGGGACACCGCCTCCGCCTACGCCGCACCGCGGCTCGTCGCGAGGATCGTCGGTGCCCCGGGGTGAGCGCGCGAAGGTCTCGGTGCACGTCTCCCGCTCGGGTGAGGTCACGCTGGCGGGTCGGCCCCTGTTCGTCGGGGACGCGGACGCGCTGATCGCGCGGATCGACCAGCTCCTGCCGGCGGACGACGTGTACTCCATCGTCACGCCCAACGTCGACCAGACGATCGGCATCGAGCACGACGCGGCGCTGCACGTCGCGTACGACGAGGCCGAGATCCGCATCGCCGACGGCACGCCGCTGGTGGTGCTGGCGCGGCTGCTCGGCGCCCACGGCCTGCAGCGGCTGACCGGTGCGGACCTCCTGCCGATCGCCGCGCAGCTGTCCTGCCGGCGGGGCTGGCGCATCGCCCTGATGGGCGGGGCGCCGAACGTGAGCGAGCTGGCCGCCGACCACCTGCGCGAGCACTACGGCGCCGACGTCGTGTCCGTCCCGTTCCCCAAGATCGCCGACGTCTCGGACCCGGAGTCGGCGCAGGTGATCGCGGACCTGCACGCGGCCGCGGCCGACATCGTCTTCGTCTGCCTCGGGTCGCCCAAGCAGGACGT
Organism: uncultured Cellulomonas sp.; assembly: GCF_963527515.1. NCBI lineage: Bacteria > Bacillati > Actinomycetota > Actinomycetes > Micrococcales > Cellulomonadaceae > Cellulomonas > uncultured Cellulomonas sp. Next base: position 16,902 of record NZ_CAURTV010000062.1, read on the forward strand.
CTGGGTGTCCCACTGGCGCGAGAAGCTGCCGCCGGGCGTGTACGTGGGCGCCGGTGCGGCGGTGGACTTCGTCGCCGGGACCAAGCGCCGGGCCCCCGTGGTCCTGCAGAAGATCGGTGCGGAGTGGCTGTTCCGGATGGCGCAGGAGCCGCGCCGCCTGGCCGGGCGGTATCTGGTGCGCGGCCCGCACTTCCTCAGTGTCGTCGCACGTTCGTTCGCCCAGCGGAAGGACCGGCCATGAAGGCACTCGTCACGGGGGCTGCCGGGTTCATCGGCAGCACGCTCAGCGCGCGCCTGCTCGCGGACGGGTGGGACGTCACGGGGATCGACGCGCTGACCCCGTACTACGACCCCGCGCTCAAGCGTGCCAACCTCGCCCGCCTGCAGGGTGCCTTCACCTTCGTGCAGGACGACCTGCGCTCGGTCGACCTCGACGCTCTGCTCGACGGCGTCGACGTGGTGTTCCACCAGGCCGGTCAGCCGGGGGTGCGCGCCAGCTGGGGCGACGAGTTCGGCATCTACCTCGACGCCAACGTCGGAGCCACGCAGGCCCTGCTCGAGGCGGCCCGGCGGGCACCGGCGCTGCGCCGGCTCGTGTACGCGTCCTCCTCGTCGGTGTACGGCGACGCCGCGCGGTTCCCCGTGCTCGAGGTGGACCTCCCGCAGCCGGTGAGCCCCTACGGGGTGACCAAGCTCGCGGCGGAGCACCTGTGCGGCCTGTACGCGTCGAACTTCGGCGTGCCGACGGTGTCGCTGCGCTACTTCACGGTGTTCGGTCCGCGCCAGCGCCCGGACATGGCGTTCACGCGCTTCCTCACGGCCGTCCGCGACGACCGCCCCATCACGCTGTACGGCTCGGGCGAGCAGATCCGCGACTTCACCTTCGTGGACGACGTGGTCGAGGCGAACGTGCTGGCGGCCACCGAGGCGGTCGCGCCCGGCACGGTGCTCAACGTCGCCGGCGGCACCAACGTGACGGTCAACGAGGTGCTCGCGGTGATCCACTCGATCACCGGCCGCGACGTCCGGGTCGAGCGGCACCCGACCGTCGACGGCGACGCGTGGCGGACGGGCGGCGACGCCTCGCTGGCGCGGGACCTGCTCGGCTGGAAGCCCAAGGTCAGCGTCGAGGAGGGCCTCGCGCGCCAGTGGGAGTACATCGAGGTCGGTGGTGGCTGACGTCACCTGCGTGATCCCGACGCACGGCCGCGACCTGCTGCTGGCCGAGGCGGTGGCGTCCGTGCTGGGCCAGGAGCTCGGCGCGGACGTCCGTCTGCGGGGCGTCGTGGTGAGCGACGACCTGGGGTCCGCGGCGACGGAGGCGCTGGTCGACCGCCTGGACGCGGCGGCGGACGTGCCGGTGCGGTACCTCGACTCGTCGGGGCCGCAGGCCGGCACGGCGGGGGCCTCCCGCAACGCGGGGACCGTGCTGGTGCAGTCCGAGCTGGTGGCGTTCCTGGACGACGACGACCTGTGGGAGCCCGACTTCCTGCGGCGCACGGTCGGCGCGCTGGAGGCCGGGAGCCACGACTTCGCGGTGGCGTGGACGCACGCGGACGAGCCGAGGTACCGGATGGCGCGGATCGCGCCGGGGCTGTCGGCGCGGGACGTTGTCGCGCGCAACCCCGGGTTCGTCGGCTCCAACTTCGTCATGCGCACCGCGGCGTTCCGGAGCCTCGGCGGCTTCGACCCCGTGCTGCCGGTGTCCAACGACAAGGACCTGCTGGTGCGGGCGCTGTCCGCGGGCCTCACCTACGCCGTGGTGCCGGAGCTGCTGGTCACCAACCGCGTGCACGGCCAGGGCCAGCTCACGGACAAGACGCAGCGGCGCCTGGACGGGATCCGGCTCTACGCGCGCAAGCACGACGCCCTGCTCACCCGGCGTGACCGGCGCTACCTGCGCGGGCAGGCCGCCGCGGTCCGCCGCGTGGTCGGATCGAGCGCGCCCGTCCGGTGGTGGTCGACGGTCGCGGTGGCGGGCCACCGCGCGGTGGGCGTGCTCCTGGGGGACGGCCGGTGATCGCGCGCGCCCTGAGCCGGCGCGACGCCCTCCTGGCGGTCGGCGTCTGGCTGGCCGCCGCCCTTCCGCAGCTCGCGATCCTGCTCACCCAGGGGCGCGGCTTCGAGCCGGCCACCGCGGGTCCCGACGCCGACGGCGCGCTCGTGCAGGGCCTCACCACCGTCTGCAACCTCGGACTCCTGGCGCTCTGCGCGGCGCTCGTCGCGCTCGGGGCCCGCGAGGCTCCGTGGCGCCGGTGGCCGCTGCTGGGCCTGCTCCTGCTGCCCTGGGTCGTCGTGGTCGCGGCCGGGTTCGCCGCCGGATCGCGGCCGGCCGCGATGACCGTGCTGTACCCGGCGGTCGTCACCGCCGCCTGGGCGGTCCGGGTCTCGTGGCGCGTCGTCCCCGTGCTGGGGTGGCTCACCGCCGGGACCGCTGCGGTGAGCCTGGTCGCGGGGCTGGTGATCCCGGACCTCGCCCGGTACCAGGACTACGCGGGGGCGGACGCCGACAAGTCGGGGCCGCTCGGCATCCTGGCGGGCCTGCTGCCTTCGGGGAACAACCTGGGGCTCGCCCTCGCGGTCGGCATCCCGTCCGTGCTCGCGCTGCGTGGTGTCTCGCGGCTCGTGGCCGGCACGCTGGTGCTCGCGGCGCTGGCCTGGTCCTGGTCCCGCGGGGCCTGGCTCGCCGCCGTCGTCGTCCTCGTGGCCGCCGTGGTGCTCGCGCTCGTCCCCGCGCGTCGCCGCGGGCTGGTTGCGGCCCTCGGGATGGCCGCGGTCGCGCTGGTCGCGGTCGTGCTGCCCCTGGTCACCAGCTCCGCGAGCGCGATGGCGAACCGCGGCGGCTACTGGGTCGCCGGACGGGAGGCGTGGGCGGACGCGCCGCTGGTCGGCCACGGCTGGGACTACTACGACCGACTGGCCACGACGGCCGACGACCTGGGCGGGTATGCGTACCACGCGCACAACCAGCTGATGCAGCTGCTGGTCACCGGGGGCGTCGTGCTGGTGGTCGTCGTCACGGCCCTGCTGGTGGTCGGCGCCGTGCGAGCGGCCCGTGCGGCCGGCGTCGGGGACGTCTGGCCCGCGCTCACGGTCACGGCGGTCCTGGCCGCGGGGATCGTCGAGGTGCCGTTCGGGGTGGTCGACCGGACGATGTTCTGGCCGTACGTGCTGGTGCCGCTGTGCGTCGTGCTCCTCGGCGCCCCGCGACCCGTCGACGGCGAACGGGTGGACGCCCGCGCCGGGGTTCCGGACGCGGCCGTCGCCGGGCAGGGTGGTCCCCGTGCGTGACGTCCTGGTCTCCGCCCGCGGGCAGACCGACAACCTCGGTGACTCGGTGCTGCGTCGTGGGCTGCTGGACGCGCTGCGCCCGCTCGGGCGGCTGGTGGTGAACGTCGACGGGCTGCCCGACGGCTACGTGTCCGCGCTGGGCCTGCAGGCGCAGGACCTCCAGGTGCGCGACCGCCGCGACTGGGCACGTCGCTCGTCGGGCGGGGCGTGGGCCGGCGCGGTGTACGGGTTCAACGCGGGGGAGACCTACGCGACGCCGGGCTACGCCGGCCACCTGCTGAAGCTGGCCCCGCTGGTGGCGGTCAGCCGGCTGCGGGGAGGTGCGGGGCTGCACGTCGGGCTCGGGCTGCGCGCGCCGCACCCGCTGTGGGGCCGGGTGCTCCGCCTGGGCCTGGCGCCGTGCAGCATCGTCGCCTGGCGGGACGCCGACAGCCGCTCGTGGGTGGGTCGCGGCGACGTGGCGCCGGACTGGGGGTACGCGTTCGGGACGACCGACCTGGCGCCGGCTCGTTCCGGCGCGGACCGGCCGGTGCTCGCGGTCTCGCTGCGTGGTGACCGGCCCGCTCCCGGGCCCGTGTGGACGCAGACCGTGCGGGCGCTCGCGTCGGACCGGTCGCTCGACGTCGTCGTGGTGCCGCAGGTCGGGCGCGACCTCCCGCGGGCGCGCGAGCTGGCGGCCGACCTGGGTGGGGAGCTCGTCGGGTGGGACGGGGTGGACCACGCCGCCGCCGAGAAGGTGGTGCGCGACGTCTACCGCCGGGCGTCGTTCGTGGTCAGCGACCGGCTGCACGCGCTCGTCCTCGGCCACACCGAGGGGGCGCTGCCGGTGGGGCTGGCCCCGGGAGCGGCCGGCAAGCTCGAGCGCAGCCTGGCCACCGTCGGCGCGACCGGTGCCGCGTTCAGCACCGACGGCCTCGACGTGGCGCGCGCGGTGGG
>NZ_CAURTV010000063.1:0-21089 GCF_963527515.1 uncultured Cellulomonas sp.
CCCGCCGACCACGTGCGCGAGCGTCGTCGCGGCCGGATCGACGACGTGGGTGCCCGCCAGGAACGTGGCGTCGGTGCCGACGGCGAGCGGGACGCGCAGGCCGCCCGGCATGGTGGTGAGGCCCTCGAGGTACAGGGGGATGGTCGCGTAGCGAGGGGCCGGCGCGACGGGCGCCGCGGGCTCCTCCGTGGCCAGCGCGCCGGTGGGCAGCGTGGCGACGACCGCCATCGTCAGGGCCGTGACCAGCGCGCTCAGCGCCAGGACGCCGTGCCTGCGCGACCGGTGCGCGTGCCGGTGACCGCGCACGAGGGCGCGCGCGGGGGCCGGGACGACGTCGTCGACGTGACGGAGCACACGCCGCACCCTAGCTGCAGCGGCCTCCTGCGAGCGGTGCTCTGGGCGAACGCTGCTTGCACTCTCGGGGGTCGAGTGCTAACCATTGGACTTAGCACTCTCCGGTGGAGAGTGACAGAATCACCACGGCCGTCCGGTGAGGGCCGTCGCACGCGGGACAAGACCGCGGGCGGCGTGCTCGTCCGTCGCGGGCACCCTCGGCCGACCGAACCCAGTGAAGGATCACAGCCCCATGGCCAAGATCATTGCCTTCAACGAGGAGGCCCGCCGCGGCATCGAGCGGGGACTCAACATCCTCGCCGACACCGTCAAGGTCACCCTCGGCCCGAAGGGCCGCAACGTCGTCCTGGACAAGAAGTGGGGCGCCCCCACGATCACCAACGACGGCGTCTCCATCGCCAAGGAGATCGACCTCGAGGACCCCTTCGAGAAGATCGGTGCGGAGCTCGTCAAGGAGGTCGCCAAGAAGACGGACGACGTCGCTGGCGACGGCACCACCACCGCCACCGTGCTCGCCCAGGCCATGGTGCGCGAGGGCCTGCGCAACGTCGCGGCCGGTGCCAACCCGATCGCCCTGAAGAAGGGCATCGAGAAGGCCGTCGAGGCCGTCACCATCGCCCTGCTCGCGCAGGCCAAGGAGGTCGAGACCAAGGAGCAGATCGCGGCCACGGCCGCGATCTCCGCCGGCGACCAGGCGATCGGCGACCTCATCGCCGAGGCGCTCGACAAGGTCGGCAAGGAAGGCGTCATCACCGTCGAGGAGTCCAGCGCGCTGGGCCTCGAGCTGGAGCTGACCGAGGGCATGCGTTTCGACAAGGGCTTCCTGTCGGCGTACTTCGTGACCGACCCGGAGCGCCAGGAGGCCGTCCTCGAGGACGCCTACGTGCTGCTCGTCGAGTCGAAGATCTCGAACGTCAAGGACCTGCTGCCGCTGCTGGAGAAGGTCATCCAGGCCGGCAAGCCGCTGTTCATCGTCGCGGAGGACGTGGAGGGCGAGGCCCTGGCCACGCTCGTCGTCAACAAGATCCGTGGCCTGTTCAAGTCGGTCGCCGTCAAGGCCCCCGGCTTCGGCGACCGCCGCAAGGCGATGCTGCAGGACATGGCCATCCTCACCGGTGGCCAGGTCGTCTCCGAGACCGTCGGTCTCAAGCTCGACACGGTGGGCCTCGAGGTCCTCGGCACGGCGCGCAAGATCGTCGTCACCAAGGACGAGACCACCATCGTCGAGGGCTCCGGCGACGCCGCCCAGATCCAGGGCCGCGTCTCGCAGATCCGTGCCGAGATCGAGAACTCCGACTCGGACTACGACCGCGAGAAGCTGCAGGAGCGTCTGGCCAAGCTGGCCGGTGGCGTCGCCGTCATCAAGGCGGGCGCGGCCACCGAGGTCGAGCTCAAGGAGCGCAAGCACCGCATCGAGGACGCCGTGCGCAACGCCAAGGCGGCCGTCGAGGAGGGCATCGTCGCCGGTGGCGGCGTGGCGCTCATCCAGGCCGGCAAGACGGCGTTCGCCGACCTCAAGCTCGAGGGCGACGAGGCGACCGGTGCCGCGATCGTGAAGCTCGCGATCGAGGCCCCGCTCAAGCAGATCGCGATCAACGCCGGTCTCGAGGGTGGCGTCGTCGCCGAGAAGGTGCGCAACCTCCCCGTGGGTCACGGCCTCAACGCCGCGACCAACACGTACGAGGACCTGCTCGCCGCGGGCGTCAACGACCCGGTGAAGGTCACGCGCTCCGCCCTGCAGAACGCCGCGTCCATCGCGGCGCTGTTCCTCACCACCGAGGCCGTCGTGGCTGACAAGCCGGAGCGCAACAACGCGCCGGCCGGTGGCGGTGGCGGCGACGACTTCGGCGGCGGGTTCTGATCCGCAGCTGAGGCGCTAGCAGTCTCTGGACGGGCCGGTCACCTTCGGGTGGCCGGCCCGTTCGCTGTCCCCGCAGTCCGGGCCGCGCCCGTCAGTCCGGGTCGAGGCCTGCGCCGAACTCGTCAGTCCGCGGCGAACTCGTCAGTCAGAGCTGACGAGTTCGGCCGCAAGTGACGAGCTCGGCGAGCTCGCTGACTACTGGCGGTAGCTGCTCAGGAAGTTGCCCATGCGTTCGATGGCCTCCTGCAGGACCCTCGCCTCCGGGAGCGTGACGATGCGCAGGTGGTCGGGGGTGGGCCAGTTGAAGCCCGTGCCCTGGACCAGCAGGATGTGCTCGCTGACCAGCAGGTCGTACACCAGGCGGGCGTCGTCGCGGATCTCGTGCACCTCCGGGTCGAGGCGCGGGAACAGGTACAGCGCTCCGTCGGGGCGGACGCAGTCGACGCCGGGGATCGAGGTCAGCCCGCGCCAGGCCACGTCCCGCTGCTCGTGCAGGCGGCCGCCGGGGGCGATCAGGGCGTCGATGCTCTGCACCCCGCCGAGGGCGGCCTGGACCGCGTGCTGGGCGGGGACGTTGGGGCACAGGCGGGTCGACGCCAGCAGGGTGATGCCCTCCAGGAAGCCGGTCGCGTGCTCGCGCGGGCCGGTGACGACCAGCCAGCCGGAGCGGTAGCCCGCCACGCGGTACGTCTTGGAGAGGCCGTTGAACGTGAGGCACAGCAGGTCCGGCGCGACGGACGCGAGCGGGATGTGCTCCGCGCCGTCGAACAGGATGCGGTCGTAGATCTCGTCGGCGAGCAGCAGGAGGCTGTGCTCCCGGGCGATCGCGACGATGCCCTCCAGCACGGTGCGCGAGTAGACCGCGCCGGTGGGGTTGTTCGGGTTGATGACGACGATCGCCTTGGTCCGTGGCGTGACCAGTGACCGGAGGTGCTCCAGGTCCGGTTCCCAGTCCGCGTCCTCGTCGCAGCGGTAGTGCACGGGGACTCCGTCGGACAGCGAGGTCATCGCGGTCCACAGGGGGTAGTCCGGGGACGGGATGAGCACCTCGTCGCCCTCGTCGAGCAGCGCCTGCATGACCATGGTGATGAGCTCGGACACCCCGTTGCCGAGGTAGACGTCGTCGACGTCGATCTCGGGGAAGCCCGGCTCGGTCTCGTACCGCGTGACCACGGCGCGGCGCGCGCTGAGGATGCCGCGCGAGTCGGTGTAGCCGTGCGCGTGGGGGATGGCGGCGATGACGTCGCGGACGATCTGGTGCGGGGCCTCGAACCCGAACGCCGCAGGGTTGCCGGTGTTGAGCCGCAGGATCGTGTGACCCTCTGCCTCGAGCCGGACCACCTCGTCCCGGGCGGACCCGCGGATCTCGTAGAGCACGTTCTTGAGCTTCGACGACTGGTCCAGCGGGCGCAGGTGCGGCATCCGTCGAGAGTATCGCCGCCCGTGACGCGATCGGGATCGACCGGAAACAGACCGTTTACGAGGGCTCGCCCCTGCCGGAAACACCCCGTCCCTAGGTTCATCACCCATGGGCACAGGGATGTATACAGCGCGGGACACAGCGCGGTGACGCGTGCTGCCCGATGCCCGGGTCCGGCACTGCCCCTCAGCTAACCGAAGCGAAAGGCATGGTCCGTTGAAGACACAGACCAGATTCAGCACGCGCGCACTCGCCCTCCCGGCGGCCGCCCTGGCCGTCGCCCTCGGCGTCGCCGGCTGTGGCGCCCGCACCTCCGACGACCCCGGCGCCGACAGCTCGGCGTCGTCGGCGTCGTGCGTCGACACGTCCGGTGACACCGTGAAGATCGGGTTCCTCAACTCGCTGTCCGGCACCATGGCGATCTCCGAGCAGACCGTGCGGGACGCCCTCGACCTGGCCGCCGAGGAGATCAACGCCGACGGTGGTGTGCTGGGCAAGCAGCTCGAGATCGTGGCGGAGGACGGCGCCTCCGAGCCGACGGTGTTCGCGGAGAAGGCCGAGAAGCTCATCTCGTCCGACTGCGTCGCCGCGGTGTTCGGCGGCTGGACGTCCTCGTCGCGCAAGGCGATGCTCCCCGTCTTCGAGGCCAAGGACTCCCTGCTGTTCTACCCGGTCCAGTACGAGGGCCTGGAGGCGTCGCCCAACATCTTCTATACGGGCGCGACGACCAACCAGCAGATCCTGCCCGGCATGGACTACCTCAAGGAGCAGGGCAAGTCGAAGATCTTCCTCGTCGGGTCCGACTACGTGTTCCCGCGCACGGCCAACAAGGAGATCGTCGCCTGGGCCGGCGCCAACGACGTCGAGATCGTCGGCGAGGAGTACGCCCCGCTCGGTCACACCGACTTCGCGACGATCGTGAACAAGCTCAAGGGCTCGGGCGCCGACGCGGTGTTCAACACCCTCAACGGTGACTCCAACGTCGCGTTCTTCAAGGAGTACAAGAACGTCGGCCTGGCCGCGGACACCCTCCCCGTGGTCTCGGTGTCGATCGCCGAGGAGGAGGTCGGCGGCATCGGCATCGACAACATCGTCGGACAGCTCACCGCGTGGAACTACTACCAGACGGTCGAGAGCCCCGAGAACACCACGTTCGTCGCGGCGTTCAAGGCCAAGTTCGGCGACGAGCGCGTGACGTCCGACCCCATGGAGGCGGCGTACACCTCGCTCTACCTCTGGAAGGGAATGGTCGAGAAGGCCGAGTCGTTCGAGGTCGGCGCCATCCAGGAGGCGGCCGGCGGCGTGACGTTCGACGCCCCCGAGGGCACGGTCACGGTGAACGGCGACAACCACCACATCGCCAAGACCGCGCTCATCGGCAAGATCGGCCCCGACGGGCTCATCTACACCGAGTGGTCGTCGGACGGCCCCATCGAGCCGGACCCGTTCCTCGAGGGCTACGACTGGGCCGAGGGCCTGTCCTGACCCACCCCTGACGCGGTGGCCCCGCCGCACCGCTGTGACGCCGGGCCACCGCCCCCTCGCACGGACAGGAAGGCGGGTCCCGATGGATGCGCTCGTCTCACAGCTCTTCGCGGGCCTCAGCCTGGGGTCGGTGCTGCTGCTCGCGGCCCTCGGCCTGGCGCTGACGTTCGGCCAGATGGGCGTCATCAACATGGCGCACGGTGAGTTCATGATGGCCGGCGCCTACACCGCGTTCGTCGTGCAGAAGGTGGTCGCCGACGCCGGGGTCTCCCTGCTGGTCTCGCTGGTGATCGGGTTCCTCGTCGGCGGCCTGCTCGGGCTGGTCCTCGAGGTCACGCTCATCTCGCGGATGTACACGAGGCCGCTGGACACGCTGCTGGTCACCTTCGGCGTCGCGCTGGTGCTCCAGCAGCTGGCGCGCGACGTGTTCGGCGCCCCCAACGTCGACGTCCGCGCACCGGCGTGGCTGTCCGGGGCGGTGCCCATCCTCGGCGTCGGGATCCCGCGGACGCGGCTGTTCATCCTGGCGCTGGCCATCCTGTGCGTGGTCGCCCTCGCGCTCCTGCTCAAGCTCAGCCCCCTCGGCCGACGCATCCGGGCCACCGTGCAGAACCGCGACCTCGCCGAGACGTCTGGGATCTCGACGCGCGCCACGGACCGGCTGACCTTCTTCCTCGGGTCCGGGGTGGCCGGCGTGGCGGGCGTGGCGCTCACCCTGCTCGGGTCGGTCGGCCCGACCGTGGGCACCAACTACATCGTCGACGCCTTCCTCGTGGTGGTGGTCGGCGGGATCGGGCAGCTCAAGGGCGCGGTGATCGCCGCGTTCGGGCTGGGACTGCTCTCGGCGGGCTTCGAGTACTCGACGACGGCGAGCCTGGCCAAGGTGCTGCTGTTCGTCGTGATCGTCGCGTTCCTGCAGGTCAGGCCGCAGGGGCTCGTCTCGGTGCGCACCCGGAGCCTCGCATGAGCCCCCGCATCCGGGTCTGGGGCGGTCTGGTGGTCGCCGCCGTGGTGCTCTTCGGCGTCGCGCCCGCGCTGCTCTCCGACTTCCGGCTCAACCTGCTGGCCAAGTTCTGCTGCCTCGCCATGGTCGCCGTCGGCATCGGGCTGGCGTGGGGGCGCGGCGGGATGCTGGTGCTCGGGCAGGGCGTGTTCTTCGGCCTCGGCGGCTACCTCATGGCTATGCACCTCAAGCTCTCCGACGCCGGCCCCGGCGGGGTCCCCGACTTCATGCTCCTGTACGGCGACGGCACGGTGCCCGGTTGGTGGGAACCGTTCCGCAGCCCGGTGGTCACCCTCCTGGCGATCCTGCTGCTGCCCGCGCTGGTGGCCACCCTGCTCGGGCTCGCGGTGTTCACGCGGCGCGTCCGGGGCGCGTACTTCGCGATCCTGTCGCAGGCGCTCGCGGCCGCGTTCGCCATCCTGCTGGTCGGCCAGCAGAAGGTCACCGGCGGCACCAACGGGCTCAACGGGTTCCGGTCGTTCTTCGGGTTCACGCTCGCCGACCCGGTGAACAAGCGGATGCTCTACTTCATCGCCGCGGGCGTCCTGCTCGCGATGGTGGCCATCGTGCGGCTGGTGATGAGCTCGCGCTACGGCGAGCTGCTGGTGGCGGTGCGCGACCAGGAGAACCGCGTCCGGTTCCTCGGCTACGACCCCGCGCTGGTCAAGGTGGTCGCCTACGCGATCGCCGCGTGCTTCGCCGCGATCGGCGGGGCGCTGTTCACGCCGATCGTCGGGATCATCTCGCCGGCCGACGTCGGCGTCGTGCCCTCGATCGGGTTCCTGGTCGGTGTGGCGATCGGCGGACGCGCCACCCTGCTGGGGCCGGTGCTCGGCGCGATCGGGGTGTCATGGGCGGAGACGAGCCTGTCGGAGTCGTTCCCGTCGTTCTGGATCTACTTCCAGGGCGCGCTGTTCATCCTCGTCGTCGCGTTCCTGCCGAACGGGCTGGCGACGATCAGCCGCGTGTTCCGCCGCCGGGTGAAGCAGTCGGAGCCTGCCCCGGTCCCCGAGCCCGCGGCCCTCGAGACCTCCGGGAGGACCGCGTGAGCGAGGAGATGCCGACGACCGCCGCACCCCTGATCGGCGAGGGGTCCCTGGACCCCGACGCGCTCGAGCAGGTCCTCGCGGCCGACGAGTCCCGGTTCCGGCACGACTACCTCGAGATCCGCGGCCTTCGGGTGGTGTTCGACGGGTTCGTCGCCGTGGCGGGCGTCGACCTGACCGTGACGCAGGGGGACCTGCGGTTCCTCATCGGCCCCAACGGAGCCGGCAAGACCACGATCGTCGACGCCATCACGGGGCTGGCGCCGGCGACGGGGTCCATCCGGTTCGGCGGTGTGGAGCTGGTGGGGAGGCCGTCACACCGGGTGGCCCGCGCCGGGGTCGGCCGGACGTTCCAGACGGCCAGCGTGTTCGACGAGCTGACCGTGCTGCAGAACCTCGACATCGCGGCCGGTTCCGGCCGGAAGGCACGGGTCATGCTGCGCCGGCGACGCGGGATCCCCGAGGCCGTCGAGGCGGCGCTCGAGACGGTCGGCCTGACGCACCTGCGCGACCAGCAGGCGGGGGTGCTCGCGCACGGGCAGAAGCAGTGGCTGGAGATCGGGATGCTCCTCGTGCAGGACGCCCGGCTGCTGCTCCTCGACGAGCCCGTGGCGGGCATGAGCCAGGCCGAGCGCGAGGAGACCGGGCTGCTGCTCCAACGGATCGGGGCGCAGCGCACGGTGGTCGTCGTCGAGCACGACATGGAGTTCCTGCGCAGCTTCGCCTCGTCGGTGACGGTCCTGCACCAGGGGTCGGTGCTCAGCGAGGGAACGGTGGCGCAGGTGCAGGCGGACCCGAGGGTGGTCGAGGTGTACCTGGGCCGCGGCGCGGGCGCACGTGGTTCCTCCAAGGGGGCGTCCGATGCTTGAGCTGACCGGGGTGCACGTCGGGTACGGCCGCACGTCCGTGGTGCACGGGGTCGACATCTCCGTGGCCGACGGCGGGGTGACCGCGGTCATGGGCCACAACGGCGCCGGCAAGACGACGCTCCTGCGCGCCGCGGTCGGGCTGCTGCCGGTGCGCAGCGGTCGCGTGACCCTGCTCGGTGAGGACGTGTCTCGGCTGCGTCCGCACCAGCGGGTGCGTCGCGGGCTGGCGTACGTGCCGCAGGGCCAGCAGTCGTTCGGGCAGCTCACCGCGCGGGAGAACCTCCAGCTGGTCGCGGACGGCGCCGGGTCGGCGGGAGCCGCCCGCATGGACGACGCGCTCGACCTGTTCCCGGCGCTGCGCGACCTGCTCGGCCGGCGCGCCGGACTCCTCTCGGGCGGTCAGCGCCAGCAGCTCGCCATCGCCCGCGCGCTGCTCACCGGCCCGCGCGTCCTGATCCTCGACGAGCCGACCGAGGGCATCCAGCCGTCGGTCGTGCAGGAGATCGAGGACGCCATCGGCACCCTGACCCGCGACGGCGGGCTGTCGGTCCTGCTGGTCGAGCAGCACGTCGGCTTCGCCCTGGCCGCGGCCGGTCAGTACTACGTGCTGGAGTCCGGACGGGTGACGCGCTCGGGCGCCGGCGGGGCCGACCAGGAGGCCGACGTGCGCGCCGCGATGGCCCTGTGACCGTCGGCCCGGACTGCGAGGTCTACGCTTCGTGACCATGAGCACGGAGGATCCCCGCTCCCTGCGGGACGTGGTCTATCAGCAGCTGCGCGACGAGATCCTCAACGGACGAGTCTCGCCGCGGGAGCGGCTGACGGAGCCCAAGCTCGGCAAGCAGTTCGACGTGTCGCGGACCCCGGTGCGCGAGGCGCTGTCGCGGCTGCTGTCCGACGGCCTGGTGGAGCGCACCGACTTCGGGTACGCCGTCGTCGTGCCGAGCCTGGAGGACCTGCGCAACCTGTACGAGCTGCGCATCACCCTCGAGCTGCGCGGCATCGCGCGGGCCATCGAGAACCCGCAGGTCCGGCACGACGAGGCGATGCTGGTGACCGAGCGCGACAAGTGGGCCGAGCTGCGCGACGCCCCGCCCGAGCCGGACGCCAGCTTCGTGCTCTTCGACGAGGGGTTCCACCAGGTGCTCTCCCGGTCCTCGGGCAACACCCAGCTCACCGGTGCCCTGGTCACCGTGAACCAGAAGATCCGCGCGGTGCGCATGCACGACTTCGTCGAGCCGGACCGCATCACCGCGACCATCGACGAGCACCTGGAGATCCTCACCCTGGTGCTCGCCCGGGAGCTGCCGTCGGCCCTGACTGCGCTGCACAAGCACGTGGGGGAGTCGCTCGAGGTCGTCATGGAGCGCGCGACGAGGTCGATGACCCGCATGGCGCTCGCGGGCTGACCTGCCCCACCCCGCAACGTCCGAGCGGAGGAAGGCCAGGACCTGCATCTGCTCGGACGCTAGCCGTGGACATCTGCAACGTCCGAGCATGTGGTCGTCAGAGCGCGCAGATGCTCGGACGTCGTGCAGGGGCCGGTCGTAACGCAGCGTTTACGCCCGGGCGCCGGGTGGGAAACACGGTCTCCGTAGCGTGCCGGATACCGGGGTGTATACATCCCGCGCCGGAGCCTCAGGGGTCCGGTCCGACCGCACCCGGGGGACGCCGTGTTCGACACCCTGCTCGTGGCCAACCGCGGGGAGATCGCCGTCCGCATCCTGCGCAGCGCGCGGGAGCTCGGCCTCAAGACCGTGGCGGTCTACTCGGACGCCGACGCGGCGGCCCCGCACGTGCGGCTGGCGGACGTGGCGGTGCGGCTCGGACCCGCGGCGGCCGGCGAGAGCTACCTGCGGCCCGAGCTCGTGCTGCACGCCGCCGCCGAGACCGGTGCCGGCGCGATCCACCCCGGGTACGGGTTCCTGTCCGAGAACGCGCAGTTCGCGCGCGAGGTCGAGGCGGCGGGGCTCGCGTTCGTGGGCCCGACGCCGGCGCAGCTGTCGGTGTTCGGGGACAAGCACCGCGCGCGCCAGGCGGCCGAGGCGGCGGGCGTGCCGCTGGTCGCGGGCAGCGGGCTGCTGGGCTCGGTCGAGGAGGCGCTCGCGGCGGCGTCGGCGGTGGGCTACCCCGTGATGGTCAAGGCGGTCGGCGGCGGGGGCGGCATCGGCATGCAGGCGTGTGCCGACGCCGACCAGCTGGTCGCCGCGTTCGACCGGGTGCAGCGTCTGGCGGCGGCCAGCTTCGGCAGCGCCGGGGTGTTCCTGGAGCGGTTCGTGTCCCGCGCACGGCACCTGGAGGTGCAGGTCTTCGGAGACGGAGCGGGGCGCGTGGTCAGCCTGGGCGACCGCGACTGCTCGCTGCAGCGGCGCAACCAGAAGGTGGTCGAGGAGGCCCCGGCGCCGGCGCTCCCCGACGACGTCCGGTCGATGCTGCACGAGTCGGCCCGCGCGCTGACGGCGTCGGTGGCGTACCGGTCGGCGGGGACGGTCGAGTACGTGTACGACGTGGACCGCGGCGAGGCGTCGTTCCTCGAGGTCAACACGCGGCTGCAGGTGGAGCACCCCGTGACCGAGGCCGTGACGCGCGTCGACCTGGTGGCGTGGATGCTGCAGCTGGCCCAGGGCGAGTCCTCGTTCTTGGACGAGGTTCCCGACGAGGGTCCGGCGATCGTCGGCCACGCCGTCGAGGTCCGCGTGTACGCCGAGGACCCGCGCAAGGACTACCAGCCCAGCGCCGGGCTGCTCACCGAGGTCGTCTACCCGGACGACCCGGCGGTGCGCGTCGATGCGTGGGCGGAGACCGGCCAGCAGGTGACCAGCCACTACGACCCGATGCTGGCCAAGGTGATCGTGCACGCGGCGGACCGTGCGTCGGCGTTCGCGGCGTCGGCCAGGGCGCTCGCCGCCACCCGGTTCACCGGGGTGCAGACCAACCTGCCGCTGCTGCGTGAGGCGGTGCGGCAGCCGGAGGTGCTGGCGGCGGAGCACACGACCGGCACGCTCGCGGGCGTGACCGACCACGAGCCGTACATCGACGTCGTCCGGCCCGGGGTGATGACGACCGTGCAGGACTGGCCGGGCAGGCTCGGGTTCTGGGCCGTCGGCATCTCGCCCTCGGGGCCCATGGACGACCTGTCGTTCCGGCTGGGCAACCGCGCGCTGGGCAACCCCGAGGGTGCGCCGGGCCTGGAGTGCACGCTGACCGGTCCGCGCCTGCGGTTCAGCCACGAGGCGGTGGTCTGCGTGACGGGCGCCGCGGCCCCGGTCACCGTGGACGGGACCGTGGTGCCGCAGTGGGAGCCGGTGACGGTCCCCGCCGGTGGCGTGCTCGACGTCGGAGCGCCGCACGACACCGGTCTGCGCACGTACGTGCTGCTGCGCGGCGGGCTGGACGTGCCCCAGTACCTCGGGTCGGCCGCGACCTTCTCGATGGGCGGCTTCGGCGGGTACACCGGCCGCGCGCTGGCGGTCGGTGACACCCTCGTGCCGGGCGTCCCCGACGGGCCGGAGCCGGTCGCGGTGCCGGCGGACCTCCGGCCGCAGCTGGTGCACGAGTGGGAGGTGGCGGTCCAGGAGGGACCGCAGCCGGCGCCGACGTACTTCACGCCCGCGGACATGCAGATGTTCTACGACTCCAGCTGGCTCGTGCAGACGCACGCCAACCGCACCGGCATCCGGCTCACCGGGCCGAAGCCGCAGTGGGCGCGGCCCGACGGCGGAGAGGCGGGGCTGCACCCGTCGAACCTGCACGACAACCCGTACTCGGTGGGTGCCCTGAACGTCTCCGGCGACACCCCGATCCTGCTCGGGCCCGACGGCCCCAGCCTCGGCGGGTTCGCGTGCCCGCTGACCGTGGTCGTCGGGCACCGCTGGAAGATGGGTCAGATCCGTCCCGGGGACACCGTGCGGCTGGTGCCTGTGCCGGACTCCACCGCGGACGCGCTGCGCGGGGACGACGCCCTGCGCGCCTCGGCGCACCTGGGTCCCGACGTCCTCACGGGTCCCGACGGCGACGACGGCGTGCTGGCCCGGTTCCCCGGCGACCCCGACGTGGTGTACCTGCGCGGCGGCGACGACAACGTGCTGGTCGAGTACGGACCGATGGTGCTCGACCTCGGCCTGCGGATGCGGGTGCACGCGCTGGGTGAGGCGCTCGCGGGCACCCCGGGTGTCATCGACATCACGCCGGGCGTCCGCAGCCTGCACGTGCACGTCGACCCGTCGGTGCTCGGCGTCCGCGCGCTGGTCGACGTGCTGGTCGGCCTGGAGGCGTCGCTGCCCGCCACGGAGGACCTCGTCGTGCCGAGCCGACGCATCCACCTGCCGCTCTCCTTCGACGACCCCGTGATCGCCGAGGCGGTGGCCCGCTACCAGGCGGGTGTCCGGCCGGAGGCGCCCTGGCTGCCGTCGAACATCGAGTTCGTCCGGCGGGTCAACGGGCTGCCGTCCACCGACGACGTGTTCGACACGATGATGGCCGCCGAGTACCTGGTGCTCGGCCTCGGCGACGTCTACCTCGGCGCCCCGCTGGCCGTCCCGCTCGACCCCCGGCACCGGCTCATGACCACCAAGTACAACCCGGCCCGGACATGGACCGCGGCGGACACGGTCGGCCTGGGCGGTCAGTACCTGTGCGTCTACGGCATGGACTCGCCCGGCGGGTACCAGCTGGTGGGCCGCACGGTGCCGATCTGGTCGGGGCACCGGCAGCGCGGGGTGTTCGAACCCGGCAAGCCGTGGCTGCTGCGGTTCTTCGACCGCATCGTGTGGCACCCGGTCGCCGCCGCCGACCTGCTCACGCAGCGCGACGCGTTCGCCGCCGGGCGGCTGGACGTCGAGGTCGAGCACGGCACGTTCTCCTACCGCGACCACCTGGCGCTCCTGCACGAGCATGCGGACGACATCGCCGAGTTCCAGGCCCGGCAGGCCGCGGCGTTCGCCGACGAGCGCGCCGCGTGGGCGCTCGCGGGTGAGCTCGATGCCGCCGAGGAGGAGCCCGCGCACGCGGGAGACCTGGGCGCCGGACCGGGGGAGATCGAGCTCCTCGACGGCTGCGTCCTGATCGAGGCGCCCATGGTGGGCAGCGTCTGGCGGATCGAGGCGCGGGCGGGCGAGCAGGTCAAGGAGGGCGACCTGATCGTCGCGCTGGAGGCCATGAAGCTCGAGCTCGGGGTCACGGCGCCCGCCGACGGCACCGTGCTCAAGGTCCTCGTCGCGCCGGGGCAGCACGTCGCCCCCGGCGCGCCGCTCGCGATCTTGGCGGTGGGCGCGTGACGGGGACGACGATGGGCGGCGTGACGAGCGTGCCGAGGCCTGTCGACCGCGACGCACGGGGGGGCAGCACCGCCGAGGCTCGCGTGCGTGCCGCCTACGCCCGGATCGCCGAGGTCGACCGGCCTGAGGTCTGGATCACCCTGCTCCCCGAGGATGCGGTGATCGCCTCCGCCCGGGTGGTCGACGCCCGGATCGCGCGCGGGGAGGTGCTGCCGCTCGCCGGCCGCACGGTGGCCGTCAAGGACAACATCGACGTCGCGGGGGTGCCGACGACCGCGGCGTGCCCGTCGTACGCGACGGATCCCGCGGGCCGGCCCGGACCGGCGGCGGCGACCGCCCCGGCCGTGCAGGCGCTGGTCGACGCGGGCGCCGTGGTGCTGGGCAAGACCAACCTCGACCAGTTCGCCACCGGGCTCGTCGGCGTCCGCAGCCCGTTCGGCGCGGTCCGGCACGCGACCCTGCCCGAGCGCGTCTCCGGCGGGTCGAGCTCCGGGTCGGCCGTCGCGGTGGCGCTCGGCATCGCCGACATCGGCATCGGCACCGACACCGCCGGGTCCGGCCGCGTCCCGGCGGCGTTCGGCGGCCTGGTGGGCATCAAGACCACGCTCGGCCTCGTGCCGACCACGGGCGTCGTGCCCGCCTGCCGGAGCTACGACGCGGTCACCACGTTCACGCGGGACCTCGACCTGGGCGTCCAGGCCGTCCGCACGATGGTCGGCGCGGACCCGCTCGACCCGGCACGGCGGACCTGGCCGGCCGACGTCCGCCTCGGGCTGGGCGCGGCACCCGTCGTGGCGGTGCCGCGCGACGAGGACCTCGCGCCGCTCTCCGCCGGCTGGCGCGCCGCGTTCGACGCCGCGGTGCAGGCCGTCCGCGCGGTCGGCGCGCAGGTCAGGACGGTCGACATCTCCGGCATGCTGGCCGCGGCCACCCTGCTGTACGACGGCGCGATCGTGGCCGAGCGGTACGAGGCGGTCGGCGCGTTCCTGTCCGACGCCCCCGACGCCGACCCGACCGTGCGCTCCATCATCCTGGCCGGCCGCGACACCCCCGCCCACGCCTACGTCGGCGACCGCGCCCGGCTGGCCATCGCCAAGGTGGAGGCGGCGGCGGTCCTGGACGGCTGCGACCTGCTCCTGCTACCGACGACCACCGAGCACCCGACCATCGCCGCGGTGCAGGCCGACCCGGTGGCCATCAACCGGCGCCTCGGCACGTACACCAACTTCGTCAACCTGCTCGACCTGGCGGCCGTCGCGATCCCCGCGGGCCAGGCCGACGGAGGACCGTTCGGGGTGACCCTGGTGTCCCGCGCGTTCGACGACCAGCTGGCCCTCGACCTCGCGGCCCGCCTGCTCGACGAGGATCCCGCCCCGGTGGTCGAGACCGGCGTCGACCTCCTGGTGGTCGGCGCCCACCTGCGCGGCCAGCCCCTGCACCACGAGCTGGAGGAGCTGGGCGCCCGGTTCGGCCGGTCGGTCCGCACGTCGGACGCCTACCGCCTGGTCGCCCTGGACACCCAGCCCCGCAAGCCCGGCCTGCTCCGGGTGGGACCCGGCGGCGGTGCGCCGATCGCCGGCGAGGTCTGGCGGCTGTCGCCCGGTGCGCTCGGCCGGCTGCTCGGCGCGCTGCCGGCGCCGATGATGCTCGGTCAGGTCGAGCTGGCGGACGGCACGTGGGTGGTCGGCTTCGGCTGCACCGTCGAGTCGGGCGCCGCGGGGGCCGACATCACGGCGACGGGCGGCTGGGTGGAGGCCCTCCGGAGCGGCCTGTGACCGGGCCCGGCCGTGCCGACACAGCCGTGCCGACACAGCCGTGCCGACACAGCCGTGCCGACACAGCCGTCCCGGCTCAGCGGTGCCGATCCCGGTCGCGTGCCGGCACCCGCAGCCCCGACGCCCGCAGCCGGCGGATGAGCTCCTTGGCGCTCACCAGCTCCGCCCCCAGCGCCACGAGCTCCTCGATCCGCTCGTCCGGGACGTCGTAGTGGTCCCGGTCGAACCCGCGCCGCGGGATGCCGGCCCGGGCCGCGAACGCGTGCAGCTCCTCCAGCGACGAGTCGCTGACCAGGTGGCCCCAGAGCGTGCCGTGGTTCGGCCACATCGGAGGGTCCACCAGCACGGTCACGGCCCGAGCGTAGGCACGCTCCTCACACGGTGAACAGCCGCGACGCCTGCGTCTCCGCCTCGGCGTAGGTGCGGGCGGCGGACTGCATGGCCGCCACGATCTGCTCGAGCGAGGCGTCCAGCCGCGCCTCCGTGGCCGACCAGTCGGTCAGGACGCCCGCGAACGCCGTGGCCGCCCCGCCGCGCCACGACGCCTGCAGGTCGGCCAGCTGGCGGTGCATCGCCGCGACCTCCCCGCGGATGGCGCCCGCGCGCGCCTGGACGCCCGCCGCCGCCGTCGCGACCTGCGCGCTGTCGACCTCGTACCTGCTCATGGGACCTCCGTCGGTGGGGGCCGGGTGGTACCCGGCTCATGCCCGACGACGGTAGGAGGGACGGGCGGGCGCACGAGTCCGCAGCGTCGTGCCGGTGCGGTGATCGCTCGCCGCGCGGGCTGTGGGCGGCTCAGACCCGCAGCCGTCAGGTCCGGGCGGCGTCGGACCCCTCGTCGACGCTCCGGTGCTCAGCACCGGCCGCCGCCGCGGCAGCCGCCTCCGCGTCGATCCCGCGCAGCTCCTTCTCCAGCCGCTGGAGCTCGCCGGACAGGTTCTGCCGCGCGGGCTCCTCCCAGGCGGACCCGAGCGGGCTGACGAACAGGGACGGCCGGGCCAGCAGCTTGTGGATGATGCGCACGCGGGCGCGCAGGTAGTCCTCGACCGGCAGGTGCGCGTACTCGGTGCGGATGTCCTGCACGTACGCCTTGTACTTCTGCGGCTCGGTGGCGAGCATCGCCAGGTCGGCGTCGCAGAGGACCGCGCAGTCGAAGTCCGCGGGGTCGGGTGCGTGCCGGACCAGGGCGACGACGAGGTCGTGCACGCGCTGGGCGCGACCCTCCGGGACGCCGAGGGCCAGCAGCTCGTCGTACGCGAGCCGCGCGCTGGCGATCTCGTCCTCACCGCCGCGGTTGGCGTAGGCCTTGCGGTCGGCGGCGTCGAAGATGGCGCCGTGGTACCAGGCGGCCAGGCGCACGATGTCCGGCTGGTGGGTCTCCTCGACCAGCTCGTCCACGTGGATCAGCACGTCGACCAGGTGCTTGAGGTTGTGGAACGACCGGCCCGGCGAGCCCCACCGGTCCACCAGCGCCTGGCCGGCGTCGCGGATCTGCTCGACCGGTGCGGTGGCGCCGGCTCCGACGGCGCTGCGCACGAATGCGGACAACAACCACTGCGGTGCGTCATGGACGCCCATGGATCAGCCTTACTCCGACGGCAGGAACCCGCCATGGTAGCCCTCAGGACTGTGGCGCGTGGGCCGCTGCCGGCAGGATGACACGGACCGTCGTCCCGCCTCCGGGTGTCTGCTCCAGACGCACCGCACCGTCGTGCGCCTCGACGATCGCGGCGACGATCGCCATGCCCAGGCCGGCTCCGCCCGAGTCGCGTCCGCGGCTGGCGTCCACCCGGTAGAACCGCTCGAAGACGCGGGCGGCGTGCTCCGGGTCGATGCCGGGTCCGTGGTCGCGCACCTCGAGGACGCCCTCGCCGGACGGCAGGGTGCCGACGGCGATCTCCACCGGCGTGCCGGCGGGGGTGTGCTGGACGGTGTTGCCGACGAGGTTGGCCAGCACCTGGCGCAGCCGTGACTCCTCACCGACCACCAGGCAGGGCGCGCCCGCGGCCCCGTCGACCAGGGGCACCAGCCGCGCCGGCCGGGAGGGGTCGAGGGCGTGCAGGTCGCTGACGGCGTCGGCGGCGAGCACCGTGAGGTCCACCGGGCCGGTGCGCATCGGCCGGCCCTCGTCGAGGCGGGCGAGCGCGAGCAGGTCCTCGACGAGCGCGCCCATCCGGGTGGCGGACTGCTCGATGCGGCGCAGGGTGTCGTCGACCTGGTCGGTCGTGGTCAGCGCGCCCATCCGGTACAGCTCTCCGTAGCCGCGGATGGTGGCCAGGGGGGTGCGCAGCTCGTGGGAGGCGTCGGCGACGAACCGGCGCATGCGGGCCTCGGAGGCGGTCTGCGCCCCGAACGCCTGCTCGATCTGGGCGAGCATGCCGTTCAGGGCGGCGCCGAGGCGGCCGACCTCCGTGTGCTCGGCGGCGGCGGGCACGCGCTGGGACAGGTCACCGGCGGCGATGGCCGCGGCGGTCGTCTCGATCTCCCGCAGGGGCTTGAGCGAGCGCCGCACCGCCCAGGCACCCGCGGCGGCACCGAGCAGCACGATGCCCAGGCCGCTCAGCAGGAGCACGAAGGTCATGTGCTTCACCGTGCGCTGGATGTCGCCGAGGGGCAGCGCGATGACCGCGGTGCCGACGGTGCCGTCACGCATCGTGAAGTTGTAGGCCACGGCCCGCCACGTCGACCCGGGTTGCGTGGAGGAGACCGTGAACGGGTCGCCCCGGCGCGCGGACGCCTGGTCGATGCTCATCGAGGGGACCGCCGGGGTGCCGTACTGGTCCCGCGTCGTCTCGGACAGGATCGGCAGCTCGTCCGCGCCCACCGCGTACCGCAGGTAGTAGTCGCTCGGCGTGTAGAACGAGTTGCCCGTGAGGTCGAGCTGGCTGAGCCGCTGCTCCGCCACCAGGGTGCCCTCGTCCTGCAGCTTGCTGTCGACCTGCCCGACGAGCGTGCCCTCGAGCAGCGCCGCGCTGGTGGCCCCGGCGACGACGAGCCCGAACGCCAGCAGCACCGTGACGATGGCCACCAGGCGCGCGACCAGCGTGGTCCCCGCCCACCAGTCGCGGACGGGAGCGATCCAGCTGCGTCGCGGGGCGGTGACCGGCGGTCCGGGCTCGTCCAGCAGCGGCGCAGCCGTCACGACGACCCGCGCAGCAGGTAGCCCACCCCGCGCTTGGTGTGGATCAGCGGGGGCAGGCGGCTGCCGTCGGGGCCCTCCAGCTGGTCGATCTTGCGGCGCAGGTAGGAGATGTAGGACTCGACGATGTTGGCGTCGCCGCCCCAGTCGTACTGCCAGACGTGGTCGAGGATCTGCGACTTGGACAGCACCCGGCCCGGGTTGAGCATGAGGTAGCGCAGCAGCTTGAACTCGGTGGGGGACAGGTCGACCGGCTGGCCGGCGCGGACCACCTCGTGGGAGTCCTCGTCGAGCTCGAGGTCGGCGTACCGCAGCACGCTGGTGTCGTCGTCGAGACCCGGGCGCGTGCGGCGCAGGACCGCGCGGATCCGGGCGACGACCTCCTCGAGGCTGAACGGCTTGGTCACGTAGTCGTCGCCGCCGACGGTGAGGCCCTGCACCTTGTCGGCGGTGTCGTCGCGCGCGGTCAGGAACAGGACGGGGACGTGCTGGCCCTTCTCGCGCAGGCGTCGTGTGACGGTGAACCCGTCCATGTCGGGGAGCATGACGTCGAGGACGACCAGGTCCGGCTCGACCTCGCGGGCGAGGCGCAGCGCGGAGCCACCGTCGGCGGCCGCGTGGACCTCGAAGCCCGCGAAGCGCAGGGAGGTGGCCAGGAGCTCGCGGATGTTCGGCTCGTCGTCGACGACGAGCAGGCGCGCCTCGGGGGTTCCGGGGGACGACGCCGAGGGGAAGGGCGACATACGCCGAGTGTGACCCCGAAGCCTGGGAGCCCGCTGGGTGAACCCCGGACGTGCTGAACGTGATGTCGCGCACGCGTGACAGATTCATCCGCTCCGAAAGCCGGACAGGTGACGCGAATATCGGGCAGATCGGACGCCGGTCGCTTTCCGTCAGCCCGGACCCTCGGAGTACCGTCTCCGCGTGACCTCCCCCCTGCACGGCGACCCCCGCCCGGTCGTCACCGTCATCCAGAGCTCCCCCGACGTCCCGATCGACCGCTTCGGCGAGTGGCTCGGGGACGTCGAGCTGCGCCTCGTCGCGGCGTTCGCCGGTGAGAGCGTGCCCATCGCCGACGAGGTCGGGGACGGCCTCGTCGTCCTCGGCGGCCACATGTCGGCCCACGACGACGCCACCGCACCGTGGCTGCCCGAGCTGCGCGCGCTGCTGGCCGACGCGAGCGTCCAGGGCGTCCCGACGCTGGGCATCTGCCTCGGCGCCCAGCTGCTCGCCGCCGCCCGCGGCGGTCGGGTCCAGGTGGCGGCCCCTCCCGGGCGCGAGTCCGGCGTGATCGACGTCCGGTGGCGGCCCGAGGCGATCGGCGACGCCGTCGTCGGCGCGCTCGTGGACCTCGCCGACGAGCGGCGCGCCACGCCGCAGCCGAGCATGCACGCCGACGCGATCGTGGACCTGCCGCGCGGTGCGGTCTGGCTCGCGTCCTCGGCGATGTACCCGTACCAGGCGTTCCGCATCGGCTCGGCCTGGGGCGTCCAGTTCCACCCCGAGGCCGGCGCCGAGACGCTGCGCGGCTGGGCGGACGGCCACGAGGAGGTCGACACGGACGCCGTGCTGGCAGCCTTCGCCGCCCGGGAGGCCGAGGTGACCGCCGTCGGGCGCGCGCTCGCGCAGAGCTTCGCCGCGCACGTGCGGGCCACCGCGCAGGAGCCCGTCTCCGCCTGACCCACGCACGCACGAGAGCGCCCGACCCCTGTGCGAGGGATCGGGCGCTCTCGTGCTGTCAGGCCTCGATCTCGGGGGTGACCCGGGTGGCGCCCAGCTGCTCGGGCGCGCGGCCGGACTTCAGCGCGGCGAGGCGTGCCTCGACCTCGATCTGCGCGGAGGACGCCTCGAGCTCCGAGAACTGCGAGTCCAGCGAGGACGCCGCGATCTCGGCCTGGCCCATGGCGAGCGCCTCCTCGCGACGCACCTTGTCCTCGAACCGCGCGATCTCGCTGGTCGGGTCCAGCACGTTGATCGAGCTGATCGCGGTCTGCACGGTCTGCTGCGCCTCGGCGGACTTCTGCCGGGCCACGAGGGTGTCCCGGCGGGACTTCAGCTGGCCAAGCTTGTCCTTCATCATCGCGAGGCCGGACTTCAGCTTCTCGACGGTGTCCCGCTGCGACGCGATGAGCGGCTCCGCGTCGCGGACCTCACCCTCCGCGGTGAGCTGCTTGCCGAGCGCGATCTTGGCCAGGTTGTCGAACTTGTCGGCGTTCGCGGTGTCCCCGGCGGAGCGGTACTGGTCCGCGCGGCTGGACGCGGCGAGCGCCTTGCTGCCCCACTCGCGCGCGGCGGAGACGTCCTCGTTGTAGTCCTGCTCGGCCAGGCGCAGGTTGCCGATGGTCTGCGCGATCGCCCGCTCGGCCTCGCCGATCGAGCTGGTGTAGTCGCGCACCAGCTGGTCCAGCATCTTCTGCGGGTCCTCGGCCTGGTCGATGAGCGCGTTGATGTTGGCGCGGGCCAGCTGGGTGATCCGCCCGAACACGCTCTGCTTCTCGGTCATCGCTCGTACCTCTCGTCGTCCGTGTCGACCGGATGGTCCCGGCCGCCGTGCTCACTCGTCAGAACCCGCCCCCGAAACCACCGTCGCCGAAGCCGCCGCCGTCTCCGCCGCCCCCTCCGCCGCCGCCCCAGCCGCCCCCGCCGCCGAAGCCACCGCCGCCGCGCAGGACGCTGTCCAGCAGGATGCCGCCGAGCACCATCCCGCCGACGCCGTTCAACCCTCCGCCGCGGCCGCCCAGC
Organism: uncultured Cellulomonas sp.; assembly: GCF_963527515.1. Lineage (NCBI taxonomy): Bacteria > Bacillati > Actinomycetota > Actinomycetes > Micrococcales > Cellulomonadaceae > Cellulomonas > uncultured Cellulomonas sp. Next base: position 20,971 of record NZ_CAURTV010000063.1, read on the forward strand.
TGCCCACCGCCGAGCTGCGCCTGCTCGGCGTACTCGACGTCCTGCTGCGCCAGCTGGGCCGCGTCCTGCGCGAGCTGTTCGGCGCGCTGCGCGGTGGCCAGCGCGGCGGTGGCGTCGAC
>NZ_CAURTV010000064.1:0-20687 GCF_963527515.1 uncultured Cellulomonas sp.
CTGCCGGCCCTCCTGCGCGACCCGGGTGCGGCGGTCCGCTGGGGGCTGCCCGCCACGGAGACGCTCACCGAGCTCGCAGGTTCGGTCACGCTCGGTGCGCTGGTCCTCGCGGTGTGCGTGCTGCCCCGCCGGGCCGCGGTGGCGTCGACGCGCACAGCCCGGGCCGGCGTCGGCACCGTCGACGGGCGGGCGTACCCGCGCAGCACGCTCCTGGCCGGGTTCGCGGCCGGCGCCTGGACGATCCTGTCGATCGTGCACCTGGTGCTCACCTACGCCAACGTCGCCGGCCGTCCGCTCGACTCCGCCTCGTTCGGTGCGGAGCTGGGCGTGTTCGTCACGCAGATCGACATGGGCCGCACGCTCCTGCTGGTCACGGCGGTCGCCGCCGTCGTCACCGCGCTCGCACTCGTGGTCACCACGCCCACCGGAGCCGGGTGGACCGCCGCGCTCGTGCTCGTCGCACTGTGGCAGCAGGCCCAGCTCGGGCACGCCGCCGGCGCCGCCGGGCACGACATCGCGACGTCGTCGATGGTGGTCCACCTGGTCGGCGCGGCGATCTGGATCGGTGCGCTCGCCGCGCTCGCCCTGCTGGTCCGGCGCGTGGGCACCGACCTGCCGGCGTCCGTGGCGCGGTACTCCGTCATCGCCGGCTGGTGCCTCGTCGCTGTCGCCGTGTCCGGCCTGGTCAACGGGTTGCTGCGCACCGGAGGGTGGGAGGACCTGACCACCTCCTACGGCATCCTCCTGCTGGCCAAGGCGGCGCTGTTCGGGGTCCTCGGCCTGCTCGGCCTGGCGCACCGGCGCTCCGTCCTGCCGCGGCTGGCGACCCGCACCAGCGACTGGCTGTTCTGGCGGCTCGTGCTGGTCGAGCTCACCGTCATGGGGGCCGTGTCCGGGGTCGCCGTCGCGCTCGGCGAGACCGCGCCGCCGGTGTCCGAGGAGCCCCCGCTCGACCAGTCCCCGGCCTACCAGCTCACCGGGCACCCGCTGCCCGCCGAGCTCTCCGGCGTCCGCTGGCTCAGCGAGTGGCGGTGGGACCTCGTCCTCGCGTCCGCCGCCGTCGCCGGCCTCGTCGTGTACTGGCGCTGGGTCCTGCGGCTGCGGCGCCGGGGCGACTCGTGGTCCTGGGCACGGACCGCGTCCTGGACCGTCGGCATGCTGCTGTTCTTCTGGGCCACCAACGGCGGACCGGCGCTGTACGGGCACGTCCTGTTCAGCGCGCACATGGTCCAGCACATGGTGCTCGCGATGGTCGTCCCCGTGTTCCTCGCCCTGTCCGCACCCATCACCCTGGCCCTGCGCGCCCTGCCCGTCCGCGCCACCCAGCTCCGCGACGACGACTCCCGCGGCCCGCGCGAGTGGATCCTCACGCTCGTCGACAGCCACGTCGGCCACGTCCTCGCGCACCCCGTCGTCGCCGCCGTGAACTTCATCGGGTCGATGCTGCTCTTCTACTACTCCGGCCTGTTCGAGTGGTCGCTGCGCAGCCCCGTCGGGCACCTGGCGATGGTCGTGCACTTCACCGCCGCCGGGTACCTGTTCGTGAACGCCCTGGTCGGGATCGACCCCGGTCCGCGCCGGCTCGCCTACCCCCAGCGACTGCTGCTGCTGTTCGCGACGATGGTGTTCCACGCGTTCTTCGGGGTGACCCTGGTCAGCGGCGACGTGCTGCTGGTCGCCGACTGGTTCGGGCTCATGGGCCGGCCCTGGGGCGGGTCAGCGATCGCCGACCAGCAGCTCGGCGGCGCGATCACCTGGGGCATCGGCGAGCTCCCGACGCTGGCGCTGGCCATCGGTGTGGCCCTGGCCTGGTCGCGCGACGACGACCGCACCGCCCGCCGCCGCGACCGCCGAGTCGACCGCGACGGCGACGTGGAGATGGACGAGTACAACGCGATGCTCGCGGGCCTGGCCGACCGCGACCGCGGACCGTCTGACCCCCCGCGCTGACGCGCCGGCCTCCTGGCCTCTTGGCCCTTTTGGCCCTTTGGCCCTTTGGACCCTGGCCCCCTGGCCTTGGTCAGCCGCAGCCTGGTTGGTCGGGGTCCTCGTTGCAGTCCGCCGAGACCAGGTGCGATCGCCGCTCGACGATCTCGAACGCCGGCGACGTGCTCGTCGTCTCGGCGGTCCCGACAACCTCGCGCCAGGTGGCGTCCCCGTCGACGCGGTAGCGGCCCGACCAGGTGGTGGTCAGCGTGATGACCGCGGTGTCCGGCTCGGCGTACACGTGGAAGACGTCGAAGTCGGGGTACGGGTGTCCCGGGCTGTCGGTGGACAGGTCACGGGTCCCGTCGCCGAAGTCCCACGTCCAGCGCTCCGGGGTGGCGACCACGTCGACCCCGTACCCGAACAGGTCCGTGCGGAACGCCTGCTCCGCGGGATCCGTGAGGACGATCGTCTCCTTGTTGACCAGCACCCAGCCGCGGTCAGGTTGCATCTGGATCCCCGGCGGCGCGATGGGCAGCTGCCGGAAGTCCTCGGCCGTCATCGTGGGCAGCAGGTCGTCCGGGCACGCCCAGCCGACGACCATCCGCCACGGTTCCCATGGGGTGTCGGGCGTCGCACGGTCGCGACGCCAGAGGGGCTGGACCGGTTCCTCGCCGTCGCAGCTGGGCACCACCGAGCCGTCCGGCGGGGCACACGCGCCGCCGATGTCGGCCTCGAGCGTGCCGGAGGTCACGTTGCACAGGGCGGCGCGGCGCAGCTGGAACAGCTGGATGGCGGCCGGGGTGTTGGCCCGGGTGTAGGAGCGCAGACCTTGCTCACCGTCGAAGGCGCTGAGTCCGATGTAGTCGTCCTTCGCCTCTGCACCGGGTTTGAGTGCACGAGCGGGTGCGGCAACTGTGAGGCAGACGAACATGCAGACCGTCACGATCGCTCCTACGCGCGCCTTCATGATGCGGGCTCGTCCGTCGCGTCGACCCCTCGGATGGTCCACGCTTCGTTCCGCCAGTGGACAACCATCGACCACCTGGTGCGCGTCGTATCGGGAAACGACTCAAAGACGGTTCCGTCGGCGTTGACCGTGGACGACGGCTGCTGGACTGTCGCTAGTTGTGCGGTGTACGAGGCCCCTGGATTGATCTCCTCGCCGGTCGCTTCGACCACGGATATGGAGCCACCCGCGCTGCGACGCCCATTGGCGAACATCGCTACCACGTTGGAGTCGACGCTTGCGCAGAAGTTGCAGTCCGGATCACTGAGCGCTCGCCACTCAGCGAGTTCACCCGTCGCGTAGACGTAGGGGTAGAGCAGGGCGAAGTACTCCGCCACCGCGACAGCACCGTCGACGCTCGGGGGCTCATCCAGGGCAGCCGGCCGCTCGGGCTTCACGGTCACGTCCACGGATGGCGGGACCGTCGGCGTAGGTGTGGGCGTGGGGCTCGGGGTGCTCTCGATCGGCGGCGGCGTCGAGGACTCCGGCGCGGTCGGCGGACCGCCGGTGCACCCCGCCAGCAGGATCAACGCAGTCACAGGCGCGACGAGCCGGACACGATCGCGAGAGCTCGTCAGCCAGGGCATGCGGGCGAACGTACCGAAACCGGACACCACGCGTCACGACCTTCCGCGAATCTGTGGACAAGGGTGTGACCGCGGTTGTCTCACTGGTCACCCATCGGCCGGCGCCGGCTCGACCGCCTGGATGGCCCACGAGGCTCCGTCGTGGACCAGGAGGACGCTCGCCACGTAGGACTGTGGCTCAGTCCAGTCGCCGATCGCCTCGCCGTGGCTGTCGACGACCCGTGCCGGCGCCTCATTCATCGAGAGACCGACGCTGTAGGAGCCGGCCTCGGCCCCTGCGGACACCACGGAGTACCCCACCGTGACAGCTCCGCCCTCGCGGTGATGGCCCTGGTCGGCAAGTGCGTCGAGGTCGGCGACGACGGCGTGACAGAAGACGCAGTCGACCGCCGACAGCCGTTGCCACTCGTCCACGTCCCCCGTGGCGAGGACGTGGGGGTACATCTCCATGAAGTAGGTCGCCACGTCCACTGCGCCGATCGAACTCGGCGGCTCCGTCAAGGTCTCCGGTGCATCCGGTACGCCGTCATCGATCGGCGCACTTGTGGCCGTGGGCCGAGCCGGGGCCCCTATGTCCGACGGAGGACCACCGGTGCACCCCGCCAGCAGGACGAGCGCGGTCAGAAGAGCGACGAGTCGGAGAGGGCCACGGGAGCTGGTGAGGGGAGACATGCGGGGGAACGTACCGAGAGCGGACATCACCCCTGACGGATCCCCGTGCATCTGTGGACAACCGGATGTTCGGCTCGGGTGAGCCGCCCACAGCGCCCGATCACGTGCGCAAATGGCACCGGTCATCCGCCCACGAGTTCAGCCCGCCCGTGCGTCGGCTGGGGTGGCGCAGGTGCGAGCTCCTCGACCCATACCCGCGACGCTGATCTCGCTCGCGAGCCGACAGGGAGGTCTGCTGGCGGCGTCACAGCTCGACGCAGCGGACGTCGGCGCGCACCGGCGGCGCCGCCTGGTGGACGCCGGTGCGCTGCAGCGCGTGACCCACGGCGTCTACGACGTCGCGCCGGGCGCACTGCGGCGCGACGCTGACCACCGACGACGCCGCGCGGCATGGATCGGGCTGCTCGCCTACGGCCCCGGGTCGATCGCTGTCGGGTCGTGTGCGCTCGCGCTGCTCGGCGTCTCCGGGTTGCCGCTCCGCATTGTCCCGGAGGTGGCGCTCCCGGGCGGGCGGTTCGGCCGCCCTCGGGACGGGATCCGTGTGCGGCAGGTCCGCGACCCCGTCGGCAGCACGTCAGGGGCGCACGGCATCGTGTCGGTCGGCTCGGCACTCGTCCAGGCGCTCCCGGAGCTACCTCGTGCGAACGCCGTCGCCGTCCTCGACGACTGCCTCCGGCGCAAGATCCTCACGCCCGAGGGAGTCGAGGAAGTCCGCCGCCGGCTTCAGGGCCGGCGTGGGACCGGCGTGCTCGGCGCCCGCGTGTTCGACCGGGTGGACGCGCGCGCGGAGTCGCCTCTCGAGACGTTCGCGCGGCTGCAGTGCGTCGATGCAGGGCTCCCGCCGGACCAGCTGCAGGTCGAGATCCGCTCACCGGACGGCCACTTCCTGGGGCGCGGTGACCTCGGGTGGCGGCTGAGAAACGGCGGCTGGCTGATTGCTGAGATCGACGGCCGCGAGTTCCACGAGACACCCGAGGCGCTCCTGCACGACCGACGACGGCAGAACGCCCTGGTTACCTGGGGAGCGGCCCGCGTCCTGCGCTTCACGGCAACGGACATCGCGGCAGGCACGACGATCCCTGCTGCCATCCGCGAAGCCATCGACGCTGGGTCGAGAACAACCTGAGTGACGTTCACGTAGTCCAGAACGCCACTCACGTTGTTCTCGTCGCCGGGGCGTCCGCGGCGGGCGGATGTGGGCTCGTCGAGAACAACTCCAGTGACGTTCAGAGGGTGCAGAACGTCACCCAGGTTGTTCTCGTCGCCGGGGCAACCCGGCCGACCAACGGCCCGGGCGGACGTGGCGGCCCGTGGGGTGGTAGGACGGAGCGCATGACCTCGACGCCCTTTCATGATCTCGACCAGTACGTCGCAGTCCCGCGGCTCAGCGGGCTGGTGCTCTCGCCGGACGGGACGCGGCTGGTGACCAGCGTCGCGACCCTCGACGACAAGGCGACCAAGTTCGTCACCGCGCTGTGGGAGGTCGACCCGACGGCTGCCAAGCCCGCGCGGCGGCTCACGCGGAGCGCGAAGGGGGAGTCGAGCGCCGCGTTCACGCCCGGCGGTGACCTCCTGTTCACCAGCGCACGGCCGGACCCGGACAAGAAGGCGGACGACGAGGACGAGCCGGTGCCGGCCCTGTGGCTGATGCCCAGGGACGGTGCGGAGGCGCGCGTCGTCGCGGACCGGGCGGCGGGTCTGGGCGGGGTCCACGTGGCCAGGGACGCGGACGTGCTGCTGGTCGGCTCGGACGTCCTGCCGAGCGCCACCAGTGCCGAGACGGACGAGCAGCTGCGCAAGGCGCGCAAGGAGAAGAAGGTGCAGGCGATCCTGCACGACGGCTACCCGGTGCGGTACTGGGACCACGACCTGGGGCCGGAGTCGCCCCACCTGTTCGTCGCGCAGGTGGGGACCGACGTCGTCGCGCCCCTGGCCGGCGCCAAGGACCCCCGGCTGACCCTGACGGACCTGACGCCGGGCGCGCGGTCGGCGCTCGTGGAGCAGGCTGCGGCGATCAGCCCCGACGGTCGCACCGTGGTCACCGGCTGGAACGTGCCGCTCGCTCGCGGCGAGCAGCGCAGCCGGCTCGTCGCGGTCGACGTGGCCTCCGGTGAGCACCGGGTGCTGGTGGACGACGCGGGGGCCGACGTCTGGTCGCCGGTGATCTCGCCGGACGGTCGGTGGGTGGTGTTCTCGCGGGAGTCGCTGTCGACGCCGCACCAGGCGCCGCGGGTCACACTGCAGGTCGTGTCGCTCGACGGCGGGCAGCCCCGGACGCTCGTCGAGTACTGGGACCGGTGGGGGCACGACCCGGTGTGGACGCCGGACAGCGCGGGCCTGCTGGTGCTGGCCGACGAGGACGGCCGGGGACCGGTGTTCCGGATCGACCTCGAGCAGGACCAGGTCACGCGTGTGACCAGCGACGACGCCACGTTCACCGACCTGTCGGTCAGCCCGGACGGGCGGGTCGCGTACGCCCTGCGGACGTCGTACCAGGCGCCGTCGCACCCGGTGCGGATCGACCTGGAGACGGGTGCGACCACACCCCTGCCCAGTCCCGCGGCCACTCCCGAGCTGCCCGGCACGCTGACCGAGGTCGAGACGACGACCGCGGACGGCCGGCGCGTCCGGGCGTGGCTGGCGCTGCCGGAGACGAGCGAGAAGGCTCCGCTGCTGCTCTGGATCCACGGCGGTCCGCTGGGCTCGTGGAACGCCTGGTCGTGGCGGTGGAACCCGTGGATCCTCGTCGCGCGCGGGTACGCGGTGCTGCTGCCGGACCCGGCGTTGTCCACCGGCTACGGGCAGGAGTTCATCCAGCGGGGCTGGGGCGCCTGGGGCGGTGCTCCGTACACCGACCTGCTGGCCGTCACCGACGCCGCCGAGGCGCGCGACGACATCGACGAGACCCGCACGGCCGCGATGGGCGGCTCGTTCGGCGGCTACATGGCCAACTGGGTGGCCGGCCACACGGACCGGTTCCGCGCGATCGTCACGCACGCGAGCCTGTGGGCGCTGGACCAGTTCGGGCCGACGACCGACGCGGCCTACTACTGGGAACGGGAGATGACCGAGGAGATGGCGCTCGAGAACTCGCCGCACCGGTTCGTCGACAAGATCGTCACCCCCATGCTCGTGGTGCACGGCGACAAGGACTACCGCGTGCCCGTCGGGGAGGGTCTGCGCCTCTGGTACGAGCTGCTGGCCAAGAGCGGTCTGCCCGCCGACGAGGAGGGGAAGACACCCCACCGGTTCCTCTACTTCCCGGACGAGAACCACTGGGTGCTCAGCCCGCAGCACGCGATCGTCTGGTACCAGGTGGTGGAGGCGTTCCTGGCCGAGCACGTCCTGGACCGATCGGGTGACTATCCGCAGATCCTCGGGTGAGGCCTGCTCTCGACGTGCGGGGTTGCCCGGTCGGCGCCAGACTCACCGGTTGAGGCCGGGCGACAACCGCGCGGCTCGACGGAAGGACTGACATGGGTATCGGAGGCGGAATCGCCCTCATCGTCATCGGAGCGATCCTCTCGTTCGGCGTCAGCGACGCTGTCGAGGGAGTCAACCTGACGGTGATCGGGTACATCTGCATGGCCGCCGGTGTCATCGCACTGATCCTGGCGATCGTGCTCAACAACCAGCGCAGCAACACGTCCCACACTGCCGTCGTCGAGCAGCGCACCACGCCGAACGCGCCGCCCGCCCAGGCAGCCCCGCCGGCCGCGCCGGTGCAGCAGACCTACCAGCAGCAGCCGCCGCCGGCCCCGCCGGCCGTCTGACGGCACGCGCACGACGAGAACGCCCCCTCTCTCGGGAGGGGGCGTTTCTCATGCCTCCAGCGGACCGCGCACGATCGAGTCGCCGGAGTGCGCGGGGTCGCCGTCGAACTGCTCCTCGGAGACATCCACCACGGAGAACTGGCTCAGGTCCAGGCCTGCCGGCAGGTCGAACCGGCCCGACGTGCCCTCCAGGGTGCCGAGGCTGACCAGCCCGCTGACGTCGGGCTTGAGCAGCCAGACCTCACGGAACCCGTCCTCCGACGGCGTCTCCTTGGCCAGGTCCACCACCAGCACGCGGGTCCCGTCCGACCTCGTCTCGACGACGGCGGACCCGGACGCGTCCCAGCCCGGCAGGGGCTCGAGCACGGCGGTCGCCTGCACGGTCACCGGGTCGGGCTGGTTGGCCACCCACCAGGCGCCACCGCCGCCGACGACCAGCCCCGCGGCCGCGGCGCCGGCGATCCAGCCCCACGCTGTGGGGCGCTTCCGGCGGGAGTCGAGGGACACGACGGTGGCCGACGGCTCGGGCGCGCGATCCTGGACGTCGACGCCGGTGGCCAGGGCGCGCGTCGCGGGCGTCAGTGCGAGGTCGTCGGCGATCCGCTCCCAGACGTGCGGCGCGGGTGCGACGAGCGGACCGTCGGCGGCGCCGGTGCGGGCCAGCCCGACCACGTCACGCAGGGAGTCGAGCTCGTCGGTGCACCGCTCGCACTCCTCGATGTGCGCGAGGTCCGAGATCGAGCCCGCAGGCTCGCCGAGGGCGAGGAGCGCGAGCACGTCGTCGTCCACGTGGGACTCATCGAACGGCACCATCCACCTCCCATCGGGTCCGCAGCCGGGCGAGGCTGCGTCGGACGTGGCTCTTCACCGTGCCGAGCGGCAGGTCGAGCCGGTTCGCGATCTGGTCGTGCGTGAGGTCGTCGAAGAACGCCAGCCGCAGGATGGTGCGCTGCGGGTCCCCGAGCCGGTCCAGCTCGTCGGCCACCACGACGCGGTCCACCACGCGGCCGTCGACGGACGGCACGGGCAGGTCCGAGGCGCCGGCCACCGACTTGTCCCGGAGCCTGCGGTCCCGCGAGCGCTTCTCGTGCGTGTCCGCGACGACGTGCCGGGTGATGCCCAGCAGCCAGGCGGGGAGCCGGGACTTGTCGGGGTCGAACCGGTGCCGGCTGCGCCACGCCTCGACGAACACCTGCTGCGTCACGTCCTCCGCGTCCGTGGCGCTGCCCAGCGAGCGGAGCGCGACCGTGTGCACGAGCGCGGACCAGCGTCGGTAGGCCTCGGCGATCGCGGCCTCGTCGCCCCGCACGAAGGCGGCACCGAGCTCCTCGACGCCCTCGCCGTCCGGGTCGAGCCGGTGCCCAGGGCGCGCCGCATCAGCGGACCCGGTCCCGGGTGCGCTCACGGACGGCTCCTCCCTGATGGGCTCCCGGAGGACGGGAGCGCACAGCAGCGTAGTCATCGTCAGCCACCGATCGGCTCGGCGGTCACGACGACGTTGTCCGTATAGTGCCCGATGTCGCGGCGGAACGTGCCACCGCAGGTCACGAGCACGAGCCGTGGCGCACCCGACCGGTCGAACCACTGGTCCACGGGCGCACCGTCCTTCGGGACCTTCTCGACGGAGACGACGCGGTACTCGCGCACGACGCCGTCCGCCGTGGTCACCGTGACCCCCGCGCCGACGGCCACCTCGAGCAGCTTGGCGAACTGGCCGATCCCCGTCTGCACGGAGTCCACGTGCGCCGCGACGACGGTCGCCCCGGCGGGGTCGGCCGGCGCGGGACCGAAGCGGTACCAGCCGGCGCGGTCGGCGTCCTGCGGGATCTCCATCGCGCCGTCGTCCTGCACCCCGACCGGGTCCACGGCCATGTCGATCCCCACGTCGGGCACGGCGAGCCGGACGGGCGGCGGTGTCGCGACGACGGGCGCGGCGCCGAGAGCGGCGTCGACCACCGGGACCTGGGGGCCGGCGGGGGCGGTGGGGGTCGGCCGCGGCGTCGTCGTGGGGGACGGCGACGCCGCGACCTCCGGCCCGGAGGAGGATTCCGGACCGGTGCACGCGGTCAGCGAACCGAGGACCGTGCCGAGGGCGACCGCGGTCGCGAGCACGCGTGCCGTACAACGGCGCACCGCAGCCCGGGCGGGCGCGACGGCCTGCTCGGGCTGCGGTGTGCCGGTCATGAGGTGATCAGCCGCGCTGGGTGGCGGGGCGACGGGCGAACCCGAGACCGACGAGGCCGGCGACGACCAGGCCGGCGATCGCGAAGGTCCAGGCGGACGACCCACCGTCGGAGACGAGGCCGACCTGGCCGGCGTCGACCGCGGACGGGTTGCTGTGCAGGCCGGTGATGGTCTGCGTGGCGAGCGCCAGGGTCGACGGCGACGCGGTCGCGTTGCCCCAGGCGTAGACGATCGTGCTGGTGCCCTCGACGACCGGCACGTCGGCCGGACCGAGCAGCGCCGGCGTGGTGGTCCCCGTAGCGGTCACGCTGGCCGAGACCGTGCCGGCGGGCAGGTTGAGCACCTGCTCGTTCGGGTTGGTCAGGTTGGTGATGACCGGGGAGGTGCCGGCGAGGACGTCCACGCCAGGTGCGGCGGCGACGTGGCGGACCGTGAGCCGGCCCTCGCCCGCGGCGGTGGTGGAGATGTCGTTGGTGAACAGGGTGGCGGTCGGCGCGGCCGCGGCGTCGAGGTGCGCGACGGCGGTGTAGTTCTTGCCGGCCTCCAGCGCGAGGTCGACCGGGCCGATGGCCGGCGCGCTGGCGTCGGCGGCGTCGGCGGCCGTGATGGCGACCGTGTACGTGCCGGCGGGCAGGTCCAGCGGGCCGGCGAGCGTGCCGGGCGTGAAGTCGTCGAGGGTGCGCTCGCCGTTGACCCAGACGTCGACGGTGAGGCCGGGGACGCCGTGCAGGACGGAGAGCTTGGCGGGGTCGGCTGCCGAGGCGGGGACCGCGGCGAGCGTGACGAGGGCGAGGGTTCCGGCGGCGATGCCGGAGACGAGTCGAGCGCGCATGGTGGTGGTCCTTCGGGGACTGGCCCGGGAGAGCCGGGCTGCCGATGTGCTGACACCCCCTCTTCGGACCCAGTCCCGTTCTTGGATGCACCCTCATCACTTCGCGATGGCGATGCTGTGCTCGAACCCCGCGGCGGCGTCCACCCACTGCGTCCCGAGGCCCACCTGGACCGGCGTCGGCCGACTGGTCGTCGTACCGTCGCCGAGCTGCCCGCGCGCGTTGGCACCCCACGCCCACAGAGTCCCGTCGGCCCGCAGCGCCACGCCGTGGCCGCCACCCGCCGAGGCCTGGACCCAACCGGCTGCCGTGCCCACCTGGGTGAGCGGGGCGAAGACGCCGAACGACCAGAGAGTTCCATCGCTCCGGATCGCCACGTCGAACGAGCGCCCCGCGTCGATGGCCACCCACGTGGAGCCGGCGCCGACCTGCGTAGGTCGGTCGGTGAGCATCCACAGGGAGCCGTCCGTCTTCAGCGCGACGGTGTGGTCGTCGCCACCCGAGGACACCACCGTCCAGTCGGCGTCGGTTCCCACGCGGAAAGGCACGTTGTGGGTGCCGCCGGACGGGTCCCCGAATGGTCCGGGATCGTTGGCGCCCCAGCCCCAGAGCGTTCCGTCGGTCTTCACGCCGACGGAGTGGAAGAGGCCGGCGGACACCGACGCCCAGGTGAGATCGGTCCCCACCTTGACAGGGGTGTACTGCAGGCCGGGCTCCGGACCCGGTGACGGCCCGTCGCCGAGCGCGGCGTACTCGTCGTCTCCCCAGGCCCACAGGCTGCCGTTGGTCCGGGTCCCGAGCGTGTGCTGGTAGCCGGCCGACGCGGACGCCCAGTCGGCCCGGGTGCCGACCTGGCGCGGCAGGGTGGTCGGCATGCCTGCTCCCACGCCGACCTGGCCCCAGCCGTTGGCCCCCCAGCCCCACAGGGTGCGGTCGGCCCGGATGGCGACGTTCGTCCATGTGCTGGTCTCGACGTCGGCCCACGAGCCGGTCAGCACCCGCACGGGCGTCGAGCGGTCGGAGGTCGTGCCGTCGCCGGGCAGGCCCTGGCCACCTTCACCCCAGGTGTAGACGCCGGCCGTGCTGGCGACCGTGACGGTCAGCGTGCCGGTGATCGCGGTGTCGGTGGCAGTCAGCGTGCGGGGTCCGGAGCTGCGCAGGACGACCCCGGGGAAGGTGTGGACGCCGTTGTCTGTGGCGGTGAACGTGTAGGGGGCGGGCAGGGTGGCGGCGGGGTCGGTGCTGGTGAACGTGACGGTGCCGCGGTAGGTGCGGGAGTAGTTGAACCAGCGGTCCTTGGCGATGACCTGGACGGTGAACGGTTGGCCGGCCTGGGCGGTGGTGGGGGCGGTGACGGCGAACCGGGCGGCGGTCGCGGCGGCCACGGTGACCCGTGTGGTGCCGGAGCGGGTGCCGTCGGTGGCGGTCAGGACGCGGGTGCCGGCGGTGCGCAGGGTGGCCGTGAAGGTGTGGGTGCCGTTGTCGGTGGCGGTGAAGGTGTAGCCGCTGTGCACGGTGGGCGTGCGGGGGTCGTCGCTGGTGAGGACGACCCGGCCGCGGTAGCCGATGGCGACCTGGCCGGTGGAGTCCTTGGCGGTCACGGTGACGGTGAACGGCACGCCGGCGGTGGCGGTGGCCGGTGCCCTGACCGACAGGGTGGTCGCCGGTCCGGCCGCCGTAGCCGGTGGGGCACCGAGCACCGTGAGGGCGACCAGCGCCCACGCGCTCACGACGACTGTGACGATCCGACGGACCGAGGCGGCTGCGTCGACGCCCATGTTCCTCACCCCACCCGAGGACGCCGACGGTGGACGGCGACATCCGCGCCGTCCACCGTCCTCCGGTGGGACAAACCGTGTCAAGTCACCCGCGGGCGGCCTCCGCGAGGGCTGCGGCGAGGTCGGTCGGCCGCGAGAACATCGGCCAGTGGCCCGTCGGCAGGTCCACCCAGGTGAGGTCGTGGATCTCGCCGAGCTCGGTGTGGAACGGCGGGCCCCCGTTCGCCATGGTCTTGAGCTGCTCCGCCGGGATGCTGGTGCAGATCACGGTCGCCGGCACGTCGAACCGGCGCGGGTCGCTCACGTGCACCGCACCGCGCACCACCTGGACGGGATGGGGCACGGCGCGGCGCCGGAACTCCGCGAGCCTCTCGTCGTCGATCCCCTCGATGCTCGAACCCTGCGCCGCGAACTCCTCCCAGCTGGGCAGCGGCACCTCGACCTGCTCGGTGGTGGAGGCGTCGATGGCCGCCCCCTCCACGAGCGGGCCGGAGTCCACGTAGATCACGCGCCGTACGCGGTGCGGTCGCCGGTCGACGACCTCGCCGACGAGCGCGCCCCCGCCGCTGTGGCCGACCAGGACGACATCACCGCCCAGGCCGTCGACGAGGTCGGTGACGGCGCGGACGTGGTCCTCGCGGGTGATGCCGCCGCGGGCCGCGGCGGGCTCCACGCCGGGAAGGGTCGGTGTGTGGACGTCGAGGTCGTCGGGCAGTGCGGCGACGACGTCGTCCCACGCCCAGCCGCCGAGCCAGAAACCGGGGACGAGGATCAATGAAGTGGTCATGGATCCAGGTTGAACCCGGTCCGGTGACAACGGGATGTCACCTTTGTGTCACCATGCTGGAACCATGAACCGCACCGACCGCCTGTACGCGCTCGCGGAGGAGCTGCGCCGCGTCGGGCACGCCGGCACCACGAGCACGCGGCTGGCTCTGCTGTTCGAGGTGTCGGCGCGGACGGTGAAGCGGGACGTCTCGGCGCTGCAGCAGGCGGGCCTGCCGGTCGTCGCGCAGGCAGGGCTGGGCGGCGGCTACGTGCTCGACGCCTCCGTCGGCCTGCCGCCCGTGAACTTCACGCCGGCGCAGGCGGTCGCCCTGGCGCTCGCGGTCCGTGCCCTGCCCGCGGGCAGCCCGTTCGGCGCCGACGCCGAGGCTGCCCGCGCCAAGGTCCTGGATGCGCTGCCCCCGGCCGACCGCGTCCGCGCCGACGAGCTGGCCGGACGGGTCTGGTCCCGGCCGGACCGCACCGGGGACGACGTGGCGCCGCAGGTGCTCCGCGGGGTCGAGGAGTCGCTCGGGCGTCGTCGGGTGCTGGCGATCGAGTACCTGAGCTCGCGCGACGTCCTGACCCGGCGCCGGATCGAGCCGGTCGTGCTCGCCCGCACCGGCGGCACCTGGTACGTCGCGGCGTGGTGCCAGACGCGGGAGGGCCTGCGCTGGTTCCGCCTCGGACGGATCGTCCGTGCGGACCTGACGCCGGAGCCGTACGACCCGCGCCCGGTCGCGGACATCGGCACCGCGCCGCCGGATGCGCGCCCGGTGTCGTCGCGCCCCTCGGACTGACCGGGCAAACCCGGTGCACCGTGTCGGAGCCGCGCACTAGGTTGGGCGCGCTCCCACCCCCGCTGGTCGAAGGAAGCACGCATGCTCCGGTCCTGGTACCGCACCGCCGTGGTGCCGCGCGGCGTCATCGTCCGCCTGCTGCCCACGGCCGGCCCCGGTCTGGTGGTCGGGCTCACCGCGCTCAACCTGCTGCTCGGCCTGCTGCCGGTGGCGTTCGTGCTGGCCACGAGCGTGGTCGTCGGGCAGGTCCCGGCGGCGGTCGACGGCGGCACGGGATCGGCTGCCTGGAGCGACCTGGTGCGCACCTTCGTGCTCGCCGCCGTCCTCTTCCTGACCCGCCAGGTGCTGGCGCCGCTGCAGACCGCCCTCGGGGTGCGGGTGCAGCGACGGATCGACGGCGCCCTGCGCGACCGGGCCATGCGCGTCGCGCTGCGGTCGACGAGCATCGCGCCGATGGAGGACCAGGCGACGCTCGAGGCGCTGACCGAGGCGACGCGAGAGTTCGAGGCCGACTTCCGCAGCCCGGGCGCCTCCGCCGCGGGGCTGCTCGCCCTCGTGGCCCGGTACGTGCAGCTGATCGGGTTCGCCGCCGTGATCGGCGCGGTCGTGTCCTGGGCCGCCGCCGGGGCGATCCTGGCCGCGACGCTCGTGTTCCGGTACGGGCAGCGCGGCGGGCTGCGCCGGTACTCGCAGGTGTGGAAGGAGGTGATCGGCTTCCGTCGCCGGTCGGTCTACCTGCGCGAGGTCGCCATGGGCCCCGGCGCCGCCAAGGAGATGCGGGTGTTCGGGCTCGCGGGCTGGTTCACCGACCAGTACGGCGACGCGACGCGCAGCATGCTGGGCCCGGTCGCCGCACGCCGCCGCCAGCTCTACCTCGTGCCCTACCTCGTCTACACGACGATCGGGCTGGTGGTCGCGTCCGCCGTCCTGGTGACGATCGCCCGGTCGGCGGCGGCGGGGGACATCACGCTCACCGCCCTGGCGCTCGGCATCCAGTCGGTCGTCGCGGCGATCGCGCTGGGCGAGTACTACCCCGAGTCCGACGTGCAGACGCAGTACGGCATGCAGTCGGTCGCGGCGCTGGGCGAGTTCGAGGCGCGGATGGCCGACGCCGAGGCGCGGCTGCCCGCTGCGGGCTCCGGGCTGCCCGTCCCCGCCGCGGCCCCCGAGTCGGCGCTGCGGTTCGAGGGCGTGCACTTCACCTACCCCGGCAGCGGCCGGCCCGTCCTGGACGGGCTCGACCTGGAGCTCCCCGCCGGCCTGTGCACCGCCGTCGTCGGGGTCAACGGCGCCGGCAAGACGACCCTGGTCAAGCTGCTCACCCGCCTGCACGAGCCCACCGCCGGGCGCATCACGGTCGACGGGACCGACCTGGCGGACCTGGACGTGGCCGCGTGGCGCCGCCAGGTCAGCGTGGTGTTCCAGGACTTCGTGAAGTACGAGCTGTCGGCGTCCGACAACATCGCGGTCGGCGCCGTGCATGCCCCGCGCGACCAGGCGGTGCTGCGCGGCGCGGCCGAGCGGGCAGGGATCGCCGACGCGGTCGACGCCCTGCCGTCCGGCTTCGACACCACCCTGTCCCGCTCCTACGAGGGCGGCGCGGACCTGTCCGGCGGGCAGTGGCAGCGGATCGCGATCGCGCGGTCGCTGTACGCGCTCGAGGCGGGCGCACGGCTGCTGGTGCTCGACGAGCCGACCTCCGCGCTCGACGTCCGTGCGGAGGCCGCGTTCTTCGACCGGTTCGTCGAGCTCACGCGGGGCGTCACGTCCGTGCTGATCTCGCACCGGTTCTCCAGCGTGCGGCGAGCGGACCGGATCGTGGTCATCGACGCCGGCCGCGTGGTCGAGCAGGGCACGCACGACGAGCTCGTCGCCGCGGGCGGGCACTACGCCCGGCTGTTCCGGCTGCAGGCCGAACGGTTCGCCGCAGGACTGGACGCCGACGGGAACGAGGTGGAGTCGTGAGGCAGACGATCCACGGCAGCTGGGCGCTGCTGCGGCTGGCCGGGAGCATCAGCCCGGGCAAGCTCACCCTGTCCGCCGTGCTCATGGTGCTGCAGTCGGTGGCGCTGCCGCTGGCCGCCCCCGCGCTCGCGGCGCTGACCGACGCCGCGGTGGCGGGGGACACCCGGCGCGCGTCGGTGGCCGCGGTGCTCGTCGCCGCCACGGTGGTGGCCGCCCTGACCGCCGGGCACTTCGCGCACATCTTCTACTTCGAGCTGGGCGACGAGGCGGTCATGCGCCTGGAGCGGGACCTCATCGGGCTCTCGCACGACTCCCCGGGGATCGAGCACCACGAGCGCCCGGAGTACGCCGACCGCCTCCAGGTGCTGCGCACGGAGCTGGACCGGTCCGGCTGGGGGTCCATGCAGGCGCTGCTGTCCGCGATCGGGCTCGGCGTCGCGCTCCTCATCACGGGCGTCCTGCTCGCTCAGCTCAACCCGTGGCTGCTCCTGCTCCCGCTCGCCGCCGTGCCGCCCCTCGTCCTCGGCCGGCGGGCGGAGAGCGTGCTGGGTGCCGCGCGCACGGCGGCCGCCACCGACAACCGCCGCGCGCGGCACCTGTTCACCCTGGCGCTCGACGCGTCGGCCGCCAAGGAGCTGCGCACCTGCGGGCTGGGCGAGGAGGTCCGTGCGCGGCTCGGCCGGTCCTGGGACGCGGCGACCGCGGTGCTCTGGGCGGGCGAGGTGCGGGCCGACGCCCTGCGCGCGGCCGGTCAGCTGGCGTTCGCGGTGGCCTACGTGGCCGCCACGCTGCTCGTCCTGCGGGACGCGGTCTCGGGGCAGCGCACGGTCGGTGACGTGGTGCTCGTGATCACGCTGGCGTCGCAGGTCAACCAGCAGGTCACCGCCGCGGTGACGATCCTCCAGCAGCTGCAGCGGTCGGCCCGCACCATGACGGACCTCGCCTGGATGCGCACGCTGGTGCGGGCGCAGACGGTGCAGGGCGCCGGGGTGCCCGCCCCCGAGACGCTGCGGGACGGCATCCGGTTCGACGGCGTCTCGTTCACCTACCCCGGCACCGACACACCGGTCCTCGAGGCGGTCGACCTGGTGCTGCCCGCCGGCACCAGCGTCGCCATCGTCGGCGAGAACGGTGCCGGCAAGACCACGCTGGTCAAGCTGTTGTGCCGGTTCTACGCCCCCACCACCGGCACGATCACGGTGGACGGCGTCGACCTGCACGACCTCGACCCGGTGGCCTGGCGGGACCGCACCGCCGCCGGCTTCCAGGACTTCTGCCGGTTCGAGCTGCTCGCCCGGCAGAACGTCGGCGTCGGCGACCTGCCGCGCATCGGGTCCGACGCGGCCGTGCTCGGTGCGCTGGAGCGGGCGCACTCGGCGGACGTCCTGGCGCGCCTGGACGACGGGCTCGACACGCAGCTGGGCACCGCCCACGCGGACGGCGCCCAGCTGTCCGGCGGGCAGTGGCAGAAGCTCGCGCTCGGGCGGGCGATGATGCGCGAGCAGCCGCTGCTGGTGGTGCTGGACGAGCCGACGTCGGCGCTGGACGCGCAGGCCGAGCACGACCTGTACGAGCGGTACGCCGCCCACGCCGCGGCGGTCGGCGCGACGACCGGGGCCGTGACCGTGCTGGTCTCCCACCGGTTCTCCACCGTCCGCATGGCCGATCTCATCCTTGTCGTCGCCGACCACCGGGTCGTCGAGTCCGGCTCGCACGAGGAGCTGGTGTCCCAGGGCGGTCTGTACGCCGAGCTGTTCGGGATCCAGGCCGCGGCCTACCGCTGATCCGCCTGCGGGTGTGGGCGCCGGGCGGCAGACTGGCAGCGCTCCGGGACCTACCGGGCGAACCGACCAGCAGGGGGATCCATGGACCACGGCGAGGCACGCAAGACGAAGGCGCAGGCGGTCGACCTCGCACGGGAGCTGTCCGAGCGTGCGGTGCGGCCGGCGCACGTCGCCGAGGGCGCCCCCGCCCTGTCCATCGGTCTCGCTCCTCAGCCGGACGGGTCGTACGCCCTGGCGGTCCGGTACCGCCTCGGTCTGCCGTCGGTCCGCAGCATCGCCCGCAAGATCGTCGCCGAGGCAGGTCCGCGGGTGGACGTCCGCCGCACGGGCCGGATCAGCACGCTCGCGGACGGTGACGACCCGGCCAAGGTGCGCCCCCGTCCTCCCGTGATCACGGCCCGCGCCCTGGGCCAGACCGGGCGGGTGCGACCGCTGCGCCCGGGCGTCTCCATCGCCCACGTGGACGTCTCCGCGGGCACGCTCGGCGCGTTCGTGCACAAGGACGGCGTGGTCCACGCGCTGTCCAACTACCACGTGCTGTCCGGCACCCCGCAGGCCGCGGTCGGTGACCTGATCGTCCAGCCCGGTCCGGCCGACGGCGGACGAGCTCCGCGGGACCGCGTCGGCGCGCTCGCCGCCCGGGTGGACCTGGAGCAGGGTCTCGACGCCACGGTCGACTGCGCGATCGCCCTCCTGGACGACCAGGAGGTGGACCTGGAGTACCCGGTCGGCCGGATCACCACCACGGCCGTGGCCCTCGGCGGGGAGAAGGTCGCCAAGATCGGCCGCACCACCGCGGTCACCCGCGGTCACGTGACCGCGATCGAGCTGGACGACGTGGTGGTCGGCTACGGCGAGGAGCTGGGGGAGATCGGCTTCGACAACCAGATCGAGATCGAGTCCACCGGCTCCGGTCCGTTCTCCCGCGGCGGCGACTCGGGCTCGCTGGTGTACCGCGAGGACGGCGTCGCGCTCGGGCTGCTCTTTGCAGGCTCGGAGTCGGGGGGAGAGAATGGCACCGGGTTGACCTATATCAACCCCATCGATGCCGTTCTGGGCGCCCTAGGGGTCACACTGGTCTGACGATCGTCGGGCCGCCGCCTCCTGCGGCCGTCGCGGTCGGCGGAAGGCGGGACAGCATGGCGGACCTCGAGCAGGCGCGGGCAGCGAAAGAGCACCTGCGTTCCTCGCTGAAGGGGCGCTCGGACGTGCGGGGCATCGGCATCGCCCGGTCGTCCGACGGGTACCAGCTGCAGGTGAACATGTCCCGGGACCCGGGCTCCGACCTGCCGGGCGCGGTCGACGGGGTCGACGTCCGGGTTCGCGTGGTCGGCGCCGTACGCGCGAGCGCCTGAGCGGAGGGGGCGCCACCTGCACAGACGTCGGCGTCCTCCACGTAACCGCTTCCGCTTCGCCAGGACGGGTGATCTCACGCACCTCTCATCCGTCTGCGTCGCTCCCGGCGCGATCGAGGGTCGATGATGGGCGACGTGACACGTCGTGGCACGACGGCCCCCGGTGCGCGCTCGGACAGCAGGTCCGCCGCGGACGTGGTCGGCGTGCGCGCGCTCGCGCTCGCCGCGCACCGGCTGGACCGCTGCCGGTCGGTCGACGAGGTCGCGCAGGTGGCCACCGCGTCGGGCATGCAGGTGCTGGGCGCCAGCCGCGTGGCCTTCTGCCGGATCGACCAGGACACCTGCCGCGTCGTGCTCGTCGAGCCCGCCCCCACGGACCCGCGGGCCGTGTGGCTGGCCCGCGCGTCGCTGCGCGCCGCCGAGCGTCCCGCGCTGCGTGCCCTGATCCGCGACCGCGCCAGCTGGGTGGCCCACGCCCGCACGGTGCACGACGAGCCGACGGTGCCCGACGACCCCGACGCCGGCGACCCGGTCGAGGTGGACACGCTCCGTGAGTTCGACGCGGCCAGCGCCCTGGCGTCGCCGCTCGTGGTCAACGGTGGTGTCTGGGGCCAGCTCTACGCCGTCCGGCTGCGGCCGGGTCCCCCGTTCCGGGTCGACGACATCGCGCGCGCCGAGGTGCTCGCCGCGCTGGTCTCCGGAGCGATCGCCCGCGTCGACCTCGAGGCGCAGGTGCGCCACCTGGTGGCGGACGACCCGCTGACCGGGCTGGCCAACCGCCGGATCGCCGACGCCGAGGCGGAGGCAGCGCTCGAGTCCGGCCTCGAGACCTGCATCGTCATGTGCGACGTCGACGGCCTCAAGCGGGTCAACGACGAGCTGGGCCACGACACCGGCGACGACCTCCTGCGGTCCGTGGCGGACGTCCTGCGGCGGGCCTCCGACGCCCTGCCGGGGTCCACCGCCGCGCGCATCGGCGGCGACGAGTTCTGCGTGGTGACCGTCGGACGCCGGCGCGCGGAGGTGGCCGACGTGGTCGCCGCGACCATCGCCGAGTTCCCCCTGCCGCACGGCGCCGCGATCTCGTACGGCATCGCCTCCACCGCGGTCACCGGCTCGGTGTCCGCGCGGCACCTGTTCCGGCAGGCCGACACCGCGCAGTACAAGGCGAAGCGGGCTCGCGCCCGGGCGCTGCGCGCGATGGTGCCCGCGACGGCCGACCCCGCGGTCACCGCCGAGCGGGTGCTGGTCGCCGGGAC
>NZ_CAURTV010000065.1:0-20515 GCF_963527515.1 uncultured Cellulomonas sp.
GCGCGGGACAGGGCGGCCGCGAGCGCGTCGACCAGCGGGCGGGCGGGCACCCAGTCGGCCGGCTCGGGCAGCAACGCCTGGTGCGCGGGCGGCAGGTCGTCGCCCCAGCGGTGCCCGCGCAGCGCGATCAGCCGGTCGAGCACGTCCTGCACCCCGGCCAGCGCCTCCTCGTACGCACCGACCTCCGCCAGCGCCGCGGTCGTCGCGTCGATCAGCGCGGTCCGTCGGGCCTCCACAGCCTCCAGCGGCTCGTCGTCGGTCAGCCAGCGCTCGTACGTGTCGCGCAGCCCGTGCACGAACTCCTTCTTGTCCTCCTGGCTGTCGTGCACCAGCGTGCAGATCTCGCCCAGCCCCTGCGCCCGCAGCCGGGCGTGCACCACGTCGAGGGCCGCGCGCTTCTGGCACACGAAGAGGACGCGCTTGCCGTGCGCGACGAAGTCGGCCACCAGGTTGGTGATCGTCTGCGACTTGCCGGTGCCGGGCGGCCCCTGGATGACGAAGTTGTCGCCGGAACGGGCCAGCGCCACGGCGCCCAGCTGTGAGGAGTCCGCGGGGACCACGAGGTACCGGTCGGCCACGGGGATGGTCACCCCGTGCTCGGCGACGTCCCGCGGCGCGGCGGAGAACAGCTCGTCGAACGCCTCGTTCGGCATCGGCTCGGCCAGCAGTGCGTCGTAGTCGCGGACCAGGCTGAGGGTGCGGTAGTTGAAGTTGGCCAGCGTGACCATGGTCAGGTCGACGTCCCAGGTGTACGGGTTGTCGTCGGCGGTGCTCTGCACGGAGAACGTCTCGACCATGTGCTGCGGGGCGGGCGCGTCGCCCAGCTCGACCGACAGAGGGATCGGCCGGCGTTCGATGCGGTCGTGGAAGATCTGCACGCCGAGCGGGTCCCACCCCGGGCGCCGGTACGAGTACGCGTACTGGCGTCGGCCGTGCAGCGGGCGGCCGGTGGGGCGGCGTCGGCGGTAGGCCTGCAGGGCCACCTGGGCCCGGTGCCGGACCAGCTCGATGCGCGGCTTGTCGACGAGGCCGACCACCACGGCCGGCTGCGTCGCCCGCGCCTGCTTCTCGATGCTCGCCCGCAGCTCCTCGATCGCGTCGCCTGACGCCAGGTCGATCGTCTCCGGCAGCCGCAGCCCGAACAGCTCGTCCAGCTGGTGCCGCAGCACCGGGTTGACCTCCGCCACCGTGCCGGTCAGCTGCAGCCGGTAGGCGTCGCGCACCCCGCGCTGCTTGGTCAGGGTCACCGGCGCCAGCACCAACGGCGACTCGATGGGCGTGCTCGGGTCGTTCTTCACGTCGTGCCAGCGCAGGAACGCCACCACGAGCCGCAGCTGGTCCCGCCCGTACTCGGCGCGGTCCCGCCGGGCCGAGGAGATGATCGCGTCGAGCGACGCGGCGGCGTACGGGGCGTCGTCCCAGCGCACCAGCGAGCCGACGTCGACGGCCTTCCCGTCCACCAGCCGCGCGGACGCCGGCCCGCCCCACGTGAACAGCTGTGCGGCCCGCACGTGCCGCACGTCGAGCACCAGCGGCACCGACGCCTCGGTGAGGTTGATGGTCCGACCGGTGGGCCGGAAGTGCAGCAGCGGGTTGCGCCGGGACGCGTCGAACAGCCGGTCGCGCAGGTGCTCGAGGACCGCCTCGCGGCTGTCCGGGCGGGCACCGAGCACCCGGTCGAGGTCGAAGTCCTCCGGCTGGTCGCGGTACGTCTCGAGCCGCACGATGACGTCGGCCAGGTCCTGCGCGCGACGCCGGCGGTCCGGCGCGATCATCGCGCTGGCAACCGTGGCCAGCACCGGGTGCAGCCCGGGCGCCAGGGCGAACAGGTTGTTCCGCCGTTGCTGCAGGAGCGCGGCGTCCTCCTCCTCGGCCAGGTCCAGGCCGCACACCAGCGCGACGAACAGCTCCCCCAGGCTCGCGATGTCGGTGAGCTCGTCGTGGTGGCCCGCGAGGTGCTCCCACCGCTGCCAGCCGGCGACGATCCGGACCGTGCTCTCCTCGACGTCGCGATGCGACACGTCCACGGCGCCGGACGACTCCGCCGCGCTGATCGCCGCGCGGTTACGCACGGGGGGGCCGGCCAGGGACACGTCGATCGTGACCGGCTCGTCGTCGGCGTGGCTCAGCGCCGACAGACCCCGCAGCGGAGCGACGCGGCCGGTCTCGTGCAGCGCCTGCACGGCCCGGAACAGCGGAAGCAGCAGGGCCAGGACGTCGTCGGCGGGCAGGCCGCCGCGTGCGACCGCGCGCGTCACCAGGTCCCGCATCAGCCGGTCACCAGGGCGTCGGCGCGGGCGACGACCTTCGCGGTGGCCCGCTCGCCGAGGCCCAGCTCCGCATCGACCAGGGCGAGCAGCTCGTCGGCGAGGTCCACCCGCCGGGCGAGCGCCAGCACGGCGGCGAGGACGTCGAGGCTGCTGTCGTCGTCGGCCGTCGCGAAGTCGAGCAGCACGGCCGCCAGGTACCGGCGAGTCTCCGCGGTCAGCGTGGCCGGCGTGTCCGTCAGCGCGGGCGTCCCGGTCCCGACGAGCACCCCGTACCGCCGCGCCAGGTCGAGGGCCTCCTCGCTGCGGACCAGCTCGTCGGCCACCAGCATCCACACCAGCGAGCGCGTGACCTCCGCCAGCCGGTCCTGCCCCAGCACGTCGAGCGTCCCCAGGTCGAGCTGCGGACCCAGCGCCGCCGCGACCCCGGCGTCCGCCCCCGGGCCCCGCTCGGCCCACTCCTGCAGCGCCCACGCGCGCAGCACGGTCTCGGGGTGCGTGGTGCCGGCGCTGGGCACGCTGTAGTCCACCTCCGCTGCCTGCCGCAGGTACGCCGCGGAGTCGACCCTGGCCAGCCCGGTGACGATCTTGACCAGCCCGCTCACCGTCGTCGTCAGCGAGTCGCACGCCTGCATGCCGCCGCGGTCGGCGTACAGCTCGGTGGCCAGCCGGTAGCGCCGGGCGGTCTCCAGGTACTCGGAGGGGGTGCGCGCGTCGGACTCGGCCGCGTCCAGCAGGCGCGCGGCCGCCAGGTACCGGCCGTCGTCGGCGGTCCAGAGCAGGTGGTGCGCGAGCTCGTGCCCGGCCACCGCGCACAGCTCGTCGGCGTCGAGCAGGTTGAGCGTGCCGCCGGTGAGGACCAGCACCGCCCGGTCCGGCACGAACACCAGCTCCGCGTTGGCGCCCTGGCCGCGCTCGTCGACGTAGATCTCCACGGGCACCGTGACACCGAGCGCGTCCGCCGCCCGCTGCACGGCCGCGTGCACGTCGGGATGGCCGACGGGGTCGACGCGGTAGGTGTGCCGCACCAGCAGCTGCTCGAGCTCCGTGGTCGGCTCGGTCCGCCGCAAGGAGCCGAACGCCACCGGGTTCTCACGCTCCAGGAGGGTCGCCACGTCACGGTGGTACGCGAGCGGTCCCCAGTCGGTCACCGGCTGCCTCCCTCGTCGTCGCGGCCCCGGCGACGATAACGCGGCTGGGGGACATCGCGTCGTCGGGAAACCCTCCGGGTGTCCCGGTCGTTCAGCCCTCGACAGCCACCCGACGGACGGAGACCCATGAACGCCCTCATCTGCCCCAAGTGCGGCTCGGACATGCGCGCGTACGAGCGCAACGGCGTGACCATCGACCAGTGCACCGGCTGTCGGGGCATCTTCCTGGACCGCGGCGAGCTCGAGCGGCTCACGGACGCCGAGGCCGCGTTCTACGGCACCCCGGTGCCGGCACCCGCTCCGGCACCGAGCCGGTACCCGCAGGAGGACCGTCGCGACGACCGGTACCGCGGTGACCGGGACGACTACTACAAGAAGAAGAAGCGCGGCAGCTTCCTCGGTGAGCTCTTCGACTGACCGCCCTCAGGGGCACGTGTCGGTGGGCGCCTCGCCGGCGAAGCGGTCGGCGGTCCACGTGAGGAGCTGCGGGACCAGCGGGGAGTCGGCCTCCACCAGCGGGACGTGCCCCCGGCCGGCGTAGGTCCGGTGGTCCACCGCGTAGCCGGCGGCGCATCGGTCGTCGACGTACGCCTGCTGCCCCGCGGGGGTGACCAGTGTGTCGTCGGCACCCTGCGCCACCAGCAGCGGGGCGTCGATGCGGCCCGACGGCGCGTTCTCGAGCAGGCGGTCGAGAAACACCCCGCTGCTGGGGTCGCCGTTCCAGATCGGCTTGTCCAGGGCCACCGACGTCAGCGCGGAGACGAGCACGCCGGGCTCGGCCAGGCAGCGCTGCGCGGTCTCCTGCACGATGATCCGCGCCCCGGGCCGCACCACCTGGTCGAACCGGAGGTCGGCGTACTCGGCGGTGTACGCGTCCGCGACGTACGAGGCGAACAGCGGACCCACCCCCACGGTCCCGACGACGTCGACGAGCGCGGGCAGGTTGCTCGCCGGAGCGAGCGCGGCGACGCCGTCGAGCTCCACCTCGGGCGCGTACGACGGCGCCAGCATCCCCGCCCAGAGCGCCGCGTGACCGCCCTGCGAGTGCCCCCACACCACGGTCCGGTCGGCCAGCTCGACGTCGGTGAGCTGGCGGGCGGCCCGGACGGCGTCGAGCACCGAGCGGCCCTCGCCCTGGCCGACGAGGTACGGGTGCGGGCCGTGCGTACCCAACCCGGTGTAGTCGGTGGCGACCATGGCCCAGCCCTGCGCCAGCACGTCGTCCTGCACGTACATCGCGCCGGCGGCCAGCCCGTCGGTGAGCACGGAGGGCGCGCACCCGCTCGCCACCCCGGTGGTCCCGTGCGCCCAGGCGACCACCGGCACGGGCACCGACGACGCCGGTGCGACGACCAGACCGCTGGCGATCGCGGGCCGGTCCTCGTCCCGCGTGGTCGTGTAGAGGATCCGCCACGCGGTCGCCCCGGCGGGGATCTCGTCGCTGGTGAACGGCTCGCTGCGCAGCAGCTGCCCCGGCGCGGACGGGACGTCGTCCGGCGGGTCGTAGAACGCGTCCGGCACGGGCACCCCGCGCTGCAGGGTGAGGCTGACCGCCACGAGCGCGACGGCGACCAGCGCGCCGAGGACCGTGCCCGTGAGACGCCACGGGCCACCGCGGGGCGCCCGTCGCCGCAGCGACAGCCGGCCCAGGTCCGCGTCCCGCCCGCGCACGGCGGCGACGATCTCGCGGACGCCCACGATCACCAGGCGCACCGCGAACACCACCGCGACGACCAGCACCGAGACGTCCGGCCACGCGAGGGCCAGCACGCCGAGCACGATCGCCGTGGCGCCGCCGACCACCGCGTTCACCCGCGCCGTCCCGGTGACGCCCCGCGCCTGCACCACGTCGAGCACGCCACCCACCACCAGGGCGACCGCCAGGACCAGGGCGAGCACGCGGACCGTCACCCCGGGCCACACCACGATCGCGAGGGCGGCACCGGCGGCGACGACAGCCCGTAGCAGCCCCCACCGGCTCTGGCCCGTGAGCTCGCCGACGCCGACGACCACCAGCCCCGTCACCACCAGGACGACCAGCACGGCCAGCGACGAGAACGGCCGCACCGCCAGCACCGCCCCGAGCAGCACCGCCACGACCCCGATCGCCAGCCGCAGGCTCCGCGGAGCCTGGTGGTGGACGCGAGTGTGCACCTGCCGAACGTAGCGCGGGGGCGGTCAGACCAGCCGTTCGACGAACGCGATCACCGTGGAGTCGTTCCAGCCGGTGACCCCCTCGAACACGGTCGCACGCTCGGGCGAGGCCATCCACACCTGCTCGAGCCGGCGGAACTCGTCCTGGTCGCCCTCGGCGCTCACGGCCCAGGTGAACTCCGCGGCCTCCCGGTTGAGGTACGCGGACTCGACGGTGAACCCGTACGCGGACCGGCCCGGGACCAGGCGCGAGGGCCACCAGGCGAGGAACTCGTCGACCAGGTGCGGCTTGAGGTGGTAGCGGCGGAGCTGGACTGTGCGGGTCATGGCGGATCCTCTCAGTGCACGCGCAGGGAACCGACCGTCGCCTCGACGTGGATGACGGCGTCGCGCAGCGCGAGACCGGTGAGGGTCGCGCCCTCCACCTTGGTCGTGATCGCGCGCTGGACGTCGATCACCACCCAGGGCTCCGACTCGCCGCGCTGCACCTCCACCAGTCCCGGCGGCAGGCCGCGGTCCCGCAGCGCGGTGTTGATGGGACCGACGAGGTACGGCACCAGCTTGTGCGCAGGCAGGGCCCGCGCGTGCGCGGTCACCACGAGCGTCACCCTGCCCGCGGAGTAGTCGGCGAACCGCACCGTGGCCGTGACCGTGCCGGCCGCCGCCGCGGCGAGGCGCAGGGCGGTGGACGGGTCCGGGATCGCGCGCAGGTCGATGTCCGCGTGGATCGTCGAGCCCTCGCACCGCAGCTCCCGCACCATCGGCGGGAGCGGCTCCTTCGCCACCGCGAGGGCGACCGCCTCGGCGAACGGAAGGGCGAGCTGCATCGGGGCTCCTCGGTGGGCGGACGGTGACCCCAGAACCGTACGGCCTGTCGCCCCGGTGAGCAGGTCATCCAGCCGCGCTGGCCGCCACCTCGATCGCGTGCCGGTTGACGTGCGACTGCAGGCCGAGGTTCTCCCGCAGCGTCGCCCCCTCGTACTCCCGCCGGAACAGCCCACGGTCCTGCAGGATCGGGACCACGGTGTCGACGAACACGTCCAGACCGCCCGGCAGGTACGGCGGCATGACGTTGAACCCGTCGGCGGCGCCCTGCTCGAACCAGGTCTGGATCTCGTCGGCCACCTCGGTCGGGGTGCCCGCGAACGTGCGGTGCCCGCGCCCACCGCCGAGGCGCGCGATGAGCTCGCGCACGGTGAGGTTCTCGCCCTCCGCGAGGTCGCGCACCAGCTGGTAGCGGCTCTTGTTGCCCTCGATCGAGTCGATCGGCGGGATGGGCGGCAGCGGGGCGTCCAGCGGGTGGTCCGTCAGGTTGACGCCGAGCATCCCGGACAGCTGACGGAGGGCGTAGTCCGGCGAGATGAGGTCGGTGAACTCCTGCTCGAGCGCCTTCGCCTCGGCCCTGGTGGGCGCGATGAACGGGACGATGCCCGGCAGCACCGCCAGGTCCTCCGGGCGACGGCCGTACGCGGCGAGCCGGCCCTTGAGGTCCGCGTAGAACGCCTGACCCTCCGCCAGGGTGCGCTGCGCGGTGAACACGGCCTCCGCGTAGCGGGCGGCGAACACCTTGCCCGACTCCGACGAGCCGGCCTGCACCAGCAGCGGGCGACCCTGCGGTGAGCCCGGGACGTTCAGCGGGCCGGCCACCCGGAAGTGCTCGCCCACGTGGTCCGCGCGGTGCACCTTCGTGGCGTCGGCGAACACGCCCGCGGCCGCGTCGAGCTGGATCGCGTCCGACTCCCAGGAGTCCCAGAGGGCGAGGGCGACGTCGAGGAACTCGGTGGCGCGTCCGTACCGGTCGGCGTGCGCGCGGACCCTGTCCAGGCCGAAGTTGGCGGCCTCCGCGTCGGTGCCGGAGGTGACGATGTTCCAGCCGGCACGCCCGCCGCTGATCCGGTCCAGGGACGCGAACGCGCGGGCCAGCAGGTACGGCTCGTAGTAGCTGGTGGACGCCGTCGCGATGAGGCCGACGTGCGTCGTGGCGCCGGCGATGGCGGTCAGCAGGGTGATCGGCTCGAACACCGCCTGGGTGTTGCGGTGCACGTTCGGGCCCACCGCGAGCCCGTCGGCGAAGAACACCGAGTCGAGCCGGCCGCGCTCGGCGATCCGGCCCAGCTCGACGTAGTGCGCGACGTCGAGCGCGCGGGACGGGTCGACGCGGGGGTGGCGCCAGGCGGCCTCGTGGTGGCCGACGCCCATGAGGAAGGCGTTGAGGTGCAGCGTTCGAACGTGGGTGCGGCTCATGAGGGCTCCAGGGTCAGGAGGTGGGGCGCCAGCGCGACAGCCGGCGCTCGGCGAGCAGGAGGACGGCGTTGATCGACAGCCCGACGAGCGCGATCGTGATGATCCCGGCGTACATGGCGGGGATCTGGAAGTTCTGCTGGGCGGCGGTCACCAGGTAGCCGAGGCCCGCGCGGGCACCGACCATCTCCGCGGCGACCAGGACGAGGATCGACGCGGCGCCGGCCATGCGGACGCCCGTGAAGATCGTCGGGACCGCCGCCGGGAGCGTCACCTTGGTGAACAGCTGCAGGGGGCTGAGCCCGAGCGACCGCGCCGACTTGAGCAGCAGCGGGTCGACCGTGCGGACGCCCGTGATGGTGCTCAGCAGGACGGGGAAGAAGCAGGCGTAGACCACGAGCGCGATCTTCGACGTCTCCCCGATGCCGAGGATGAGCACGAACACCGGCAGCAGGGCCAGCGCGGCGGTGTTCCGGAACAGCTCCAGCACCGGGTTGAGGAACCGGGCGACGGATGGCGAACGACCGATCAGGGCGCCCAGCGGGATGGCCGTGGAGACCGCGATCGTCAGTCCCACCAGCCCGCGGGTGAGGCTGGCCTGCAGGTGCGCGGTCAGCTGCCCGCTGCCCGCCAGGTCCGCGAGCGCCGCCAACGACGTGCTGAGCGGCGGCAGGAACACCGCGTCGACGAGCCCGAGCCGTGGCGCCACCTCCCACAGGGCGGCGAACACGACGATCGCCGCGCTGCCGCGCACGAGCCGGCCGAGCGCGGGACGGAGCCGGGCCGGACGCCGCTCGACGACGAGTCCCGCGCGTCGCCGGTAGTCCTCCGGCGCCTGGTCGAGGGTGGGTGCGGGGCGCGTGAGCGTGGAGCTAGACATGGGCTGCCTCTCGGTCGGCGGGGAGCTGCTGGAGGGCTGACCACACGCGGTGGCGCAGCCGTCCGAACGCCGGATCGGAGCGGACGTCCTCGCCCGGCACCGGGTCCAGGTCGATGTGGATGAGGTCGCTGATCCGCCCCGGGCGCGGCGTCATGACGGCGACCCGCTGCCCGAGGTAGACGGCCTCGTCGATGCCGTGCGTGATGAACACGACCGTCTTGCCGGTGGCCCGCCAGATGCGCAGCAGCTCGTCCTGGAGCGACTCTCGGGTCTGCGCGTCGAGCGCGGCGAACGGCTCGTCCATGAGCAGCACCCGCGGGTCCACCGCGAGCGCCCGGGCGATGGCCACCCGCTGCTTCATGCCGCCCGACAGCTCGTGCGGGTACCGGTCCTCGAACCCGGTCAGGCCGACCAGGTTCAGGTGCTCGTCGGCCTGCCGTGCACGCAGCAGGCGCGGGACCCCGATCGACTCCAGGCCCAGCTCGACGTTCTTGCGCGCGGTGCGCCACGGCAGCAGCGCGTACTGCTGGAACACCACGGCGCGGTCGGTGGCAGGCCCCGTGACGGGTTGGCCGTGGAGCAGGATCCGCCCGGAGGTCGGCGTCGTCAGCCCGGCGACGAGGTCCAGCAGCGTCGACTTGCCGCAGCCGCTGGGTCCGACGACCGCCAGGAACTGCCCGTCCGGCACCTCGAGGTCCAGGTCCTGCACGGCGGTGAACCGCGCGCTGGCGCCCTTGTCCCGGACGACGAAGTCCTTGCGCACCCCCTCGACCACCAGCGCGGCGGTCACGGGAGCGCCTCGCCGTCGGGACCGGCGGACGCGTCGTACGTGCCGTTCGCGTACGGGTTGAACTCGTTGGTGTACAGGTCCTCGGGGTCGATCTGCCCCTTCTCCAGCGTGCCCTCGCGGACCAGCCAGTCGACCCACAGCGAGATCTCCTCGGGCTTGATCACGCCGCCCGGCGCCGCCACGCCGGTGCTCTTCCAGAACTGCACCAGCTCCGTGCTCTCCTCGCGGTCGCGCGCCTCGATGATCGTCTCGAACCGGTCGATCACCTCCTCGCGGGGGCGGGTCTGCGTCCAGCGCACGGCCCGCGCGACGCCCTGCACGAAGTCCGCGACGGCCTCGGGGTGCTCGGCCAGGAAGTCGTCCCGGAACACGTACGAGCCGTAGGTGAACTCCCCGTACAGGGACGTGTCGGTGAACAGCGGCCGCAGCCCGCCCCGCTCGAGCGCGCTGTCCCGGAACACGCCACCGAGCGTGCCGACGTCGATCTGCCCCTCGCGCAGCGCCTGCTCGGTGGACACCGGCGGGACGACGACCAGCTGCACGGTGGCGACCTCGTCCTGGGTGAGGCCCTGCTCGGCCAGCCACTCCCTGACGACGAACTCGTGGTGCGCGCCGAGGGTGTTCATCCCGACCTTCTTGCCGACGAGGTCCGCGGCGGACCGGATCGGGCTGTCCTCCAGCACGTAGTAGCCGTTGAACGCGACGTCGTCGGACCCGTAGTAGCCGATCACCGACGTGATGGGCGACCCCGCGGCGACGAGCTTGGCGATCGCGCCGTTGAACGCGCCGCCGAAGTCGGTCTGCCCCGTGGCGGCCGACTGGATGTCCTGCGGTCCGCTGGTCGTGTCGCCCACCCAGTCGAGCGTGACGTCCTCGAGGTAGCCGAGGTCGTCGGCCAGCTCCGGCAGGGTGACCTGCCCGGCGTTCCCCTGGTAGCGCAGCGCCACGGGCGCGCCCTCCTCGGGGCTCGCCGCCGCGGTGGAGCACCCCGCCGCGAGCGCCGCCACGACGAGCAGCGTCGCCGCGGACGCGAGACGGCGGCTCATGACGCGATCCGGCGGTAGTCGCCGGCCCAGTACAGGAGCGGCTCACGGGTGCCGACGACGCGCACGTCGTTGACCTCGGCGAGCACCACGAACTGCTCCCCGGCGGCGATGCGGTGGGTGATCGTGACGCGCAGCGCGATCGGCGCGAGCGTGAGGACCGGCTCCCCGGTGGCCAGCCGGTGCCACGGCGTCGCGGCCCCGAACCGGTCGGCGCCGTGCGTGGCGAACGTGCGGGCGATGTCGGTGTGCGCGGCGTCCAGCAGGTTGATCACCGCCGTCGGCGCCTCCCGCAGCGCGGGCCAGCTGGACGAGGACTCGTTGATGACGAAGGAGACGATGGCCGGCTGCGCGGACACCGACGTCAGCGACGTGGCGGTGAAGCCGTGCGGGCCGTCGTCGCCGTCGAGGGTGACGACGATGACGTCGCCGGCGTACTCGCGGAAGACGCGTCGGTACGTCTCCCGGTCGACGGTGGGGGGTGGGGTCAGCAAGGACACGGAGGTCTCCTGGGGGTAGGCGAAGGCAGCCCGCCCCTGGACCGGGGCGTGGCGGAGGAAGATCGGATCAGCGGCCCGGCGTCAGCGCGCGGGCGGGGGTGCGTGCGGCGGGACTACCGGCCGGAGCACATGACGCGACGACAACACCAGGTCGACCGGGCGGCGTCGCGAAGCGACGCGGCGAGGCCGACGAGCGGAGCCGTGGAGGTCATGGTGCGACCGTAGTTATACCTGACTGATTTGATCAACTTTCGTCCACCCAGTGGGACGTCAGACGCTCGTGCCCTCCGACAGCCACGCCTCGAACGCCGCGAACGAGGACGGCCGGCCGAGGAACCGCTCCACCAGCTCGGCGGCGTCGGCGGAGCCCCCGGGCTCCAGGATCGACTCGCGGTACTGCCGCCCGACCTGCGGGTCCATCAGCCCGTCGGTGAACGCCGTGCGCAGGTCCTTGGCGATGATCAGGCTCCAGAGGTACGTGTAGTACGCGGAGCCGTAGCCGTCGAGGTGGCCGAAGCCCGCGTACTGGTGCGTCTCGGGGATCGGCGTGTACGGGCCGAACCGTGCGTCGATGGCCGCGGTGTAGGCGGCGAGGTCGGCCGGCGGGTCGGCGTGCAGGCCGTGGGACAGGGCCGTGTAGTTGAGCTGCCGACGCGTCCAGGCGCCACGCGCGAACGCGTCCGCACGGCGCATCCGCTCCACCAGCGCGGCGGGGATCGGCTCCCCGGCGGCGTTCGTCGCGAAGGAGCCGAGCACGCCCGCGTCCCAGCCCCACTCCTCGAGAAGCTGGCTGGGTGCCTCCACGAAGTCCCACTCGGTGGCGACGCCCGAGAACATGGCCCACGGCTGGTGGCCGCCGAGGACCTCGTGCACCAGGTGCCCGAGCTCGTGGAAGAACGTGAGCACGTCGTCGTGCTCCATCAGCCCGGTGGGGAAGTTGCACACGAGGGAGCCCTCGGGCAGCGACCGTCCCGCGATGCCGGGCACCAGCGGGAACTGGGCGGCGTGGTTGAACTTCCCGGCCCGCGGGTGCATGTCCAGGTAGACCCGCCCGATCGCGCGGCCGTCGTCGGTGACGTCGTACACCTCGACGTCCTCGTGCCACGTCGGCGCCTCGACGCGCACCAGCGCGATCCCGAACAGCCGCGAGACGACGTCGAGCACGCCCGGCTTCACCGCCTCGTACCGGAAGTACTCGCGGACCTCGCGGGAGTCGACGTCGTGCTGCTCGTTCTTGATGACCTGCTCGTAGTAGAGGTTGTCCGCCGCGGTCACCGCCGTCGCGTCGGGCACGTCCTGGCGGTAGCGCGCGAGCATGACGTCGACGTCGTGCGCCGCCGCGGACGCCGTCAGCGCGTCCAACCGCTCGACCAGGTCGGCGATGGCCTGGCCGGAGCCGATCATCTTGACCTCGGCGTCGTACGTCGGCCAGTCCGGGTAGCCCAGCAGCGCGGCCCGCTCGGCGCGCAGCCGGAGCAGCTCCGCCAGGATCGGCTCGTTGGCGGGCCAGCCGATCCGCTGGTGCTCCGCGGTGAGCGCGAGCCGTACCGACGGGTCGGTGGCGTACGTGCGGACCGGCAGCAGGTCCGGGTACTCGGTGGTCAGGGTGACCAGCCCGTCCTCGCCCGCGGGGTGCTCGGTGCGGAAGTCGTCGGGCAGCCCGT
Organism: uncultured Cellulomonas sp.; assembly: GCF_963527515.1. Classification (NCBI taxonomy): domain Bacteria; kingdom Bacillati; phylum Actinomycetota; class Actinomycetes; order Micrococcales; family Cellulomonadaceae; genus Cellulomonas; species uncultured Cellulomonas sp. Next base: position 12,691 of record NZ_CAURTV010000065.1, read on the forward strand.
CCAGCTGATCGGGCCGCACCTGGATGCTGCGCGCCCCTTCGCGGATGTTCCGCGAGAACTCCAGCCCCAGCTCCGTGCACCTCTGCGCCAGCGCCCGCAGGCGGTCCCGGTCCTCCTCGGAGCGGTCGACGCCCGCGCGGCGGAAGTCGCGCAGCACGTGCTCACGCACGCGGGCGGCACCTGCGTCCAGACCCCCGGGGTCGGTCGCGGCGAGCACCTGCCAGAGCTCGTGGTCCAGCCCGCGCTCCGTGACCAGGTCCTCCGCGGCCTGCGCCCGCTCCTCCGCGGCGGCCCGCAGCTCGGCGTCGGGGTGCACCTCCGAGAGCAGGTGGGCGGCCGACGAGCCGGTCGCGATCGCGATGTCGGCGTCGTTCCACAGGCCGAGCACCTCGATGGTGCTGCGGGGAGTGCCGTCCTTCAGCCGGGCCAGCAGCGCGCGCGCGTCGCCGAGCGCGGCGTCCACGGTGTCGGCGAGGAAGGCCGGCCAGGCGGCGGCGTCGGTCGGGAAGGCGGTCGGCTGCATCCGCCGACGATATCCACGGGCACGCCGGACCGCCGCGCATTTGCTCAGCGCGGACCGGGCAGCACCAGTCGGACCGTGACCACGTCGCCGAGGTCGAGCAGCTCCGCCTTGCGCACCAACGCCTTGACGAGCACCAGGTAGCCGCCGTCCTTGGGGAACAGGGACGTCTCCCACTCGGTGTCGTCGATGCGGGCGAGGACCGGGATGACGCCCCAGCCGTAGGTGACCTGCGCGGACACGGCCTTGATCGTGGCGCTCTGCGGCTCCGGCACCCGCACGTAGTGGAACGGGGAGGGGCCGCGCCAGTAGATGATCTCGCCGCTGAACTCCAGCTCCATGACTCCAGGATGGCATGTGCGTCTTGACTTATATAAGCGCGGGATGAAACATTTGTCCCGTGCACGCCTTCGACGTCCTCGGTGACCCGGTCCGCCGACGCCTCCTGGAGCTGCTCGCCGACGGCGAGCGGGCGGCGGGCGACCTCGCCGAGACCGTGCACGCCGAGTTCGGGATCAGCCAGCCCGCCGTGTCGCAGCACCTGAAGGTCCTGCGGGAGCACGGGTTCGCCTCGGTACGGCCGGAGGGGGCTCGTCGGGTCTACGCGGTCCGCGCCGAGCCCCTGCAGGAGGTCGACGACTGGCTGCGGGCGTTCCACCGGTACTGGACCCCCCGGCTCGCCGCACTCGACACCGAGATCGCCCGCGGACAGCGGGCCCGACGCACCAAGGAGACCTGATGACCGAGACCGTGCAGACCGACGGCCAGCTCGACGCGGTGAGCCGCGCCGTGACCGCCACCCGTGACGGGGACACGATCGCCACCGTGGCGACGATCAGCCAGACCTACGGCACCGACGCCGAGGACCTCTGGGACGCCTGCACCACGGCCGAGCGGCTGGCGCGCTGGTTCGGGCCGGTCAGCGGCGACCTGCGCCTGGGCGGCGAGTACCAGATCGAGGGGAACGCGCACGGCACGGTCACGTCCTGCACCCCGCCGCGCACCTTCACCCTGACGTGGGAGATGTACGGACCACCCACGTTCCTCACCGTCACGGTGGAGCCCGACGGCGCCGACCGCGCACGCCTCACGCTGGAGCACAGCGGCTCCCTCGACGCCGCCCTGTGGGACCAGATGGGCCCCGGCGCCGTCGGCATCGGCTGGGACCTCGCGCTGGTCGGCCTGGCGCACCACCTGGCCACCGGCAGCGACACCCCGGCCGAGGCGACCGGGTGGCTGGAGACCGGCTCGGGCCGCGAGTTCCTCACCGACAGCAGCCGGCGGTGGGCCGACGCCTCGATCGCGGCCGGGACCCCCGAGGCCGACGCCCGCGCCGCGCAGGAGCGCACGACGGGGATGTTCCTCGGGGGCTGACCCTCGGTCAGTGCCAGTCGGAGATCACCAGGTCGTCCGGCGCCGGTGCACCGGTGCCGGTCTCGACCAGCTGCTTGAGGCTGACCAGGAACGTGGCCCACTTGGTGCTGCAGTGGTGCATGAACTCCACCGGCTCCTGCCAGCCCTGGTGGGAGAACAGGACGATCGCGTAGTCGCCCTCCTGCCGCAGCTCCCACCGGACGGTCGTCCCGATCCACTCGGCCGGCCCGTCCACGACCTCCCACAGCACGCGGCGACCGGGCTCCTGCTCGAGCACCACCATGTCGAAGCCGCCCTGCGGGAACCGGAACGCCAGCAGGCCGCCCACGTCGGGCTCCCCCGTCGTGTCCACCGTCCACCAGGACGCGAGGCCCTCGATCGTCGTCAGCGCCTCGTACACGTCGTGGGGCGTGGCGCCCTTCATGCCCACCCGGTGCAGGATGTCCACCATCTCGATCGCCTCTCTCCTCGTGGTCAGTTCGTCGTGCTGCGTTCGATCGCCTCGGCGATCCGCTTGATCCGCCGCAGCCGGGCGTCCCAGGCCGCGCCGACGTCGGCCAGCTGTGCGACCGCGCGGGCCAGCTGCGCCTCGTTTACCCGGTACCGGCGCTCGCGCCCGGCGGGGCTCACGTGGACCAGCCCGACGCGGTCCAGCACCACCAGGTGCTTGGCGACCGCCTGCCGGGTCACGGGCAGGTGCTCGCTGAGGGAGGTCGCCGTGCCGGCCCCCTCGGTCAGGAGCAGGTCGAGCATCCGGCGCCGCGTCGGGTCCCCGACGGCCGACCACAGGTCGTCGTCGACGACGGTGCTCATGGCGTCGACACCAGCCGCTCGGCGTACGCGGCGATGGCCGGCACGAACACGTCCCAGCCGCTGACGTGGTCGGCGTAGGCCGCCTCGAGGGCCGCGACCTCCCAGCCCTTCTCCCGGAACCCGGTCTCCGTGAGCCGCAGCAGGGTTCCTGTGCCGGACGGGACGAGGTCGAAGGTGACCAGCAAGGACGCCTCGGCGCCCTCGTCGTACACCCAGCGGAACGAGAACTGTCGAGGCGGGTCGGCCACCACGACCGTGAACCGCTCGACGTGGCCTTCCCAGGCGATCTCGCCGGTCGCCCCCGGGGTCGGTGACAGGTCGGTCTCGGCGCCGTTCCACCACTGGCGGATGTGCTCCGGGCTGCTGATCACCCCGAACACGACCTCCGGCGAGGCGTGGACGTGGATCTCGCGGTCGATGCGTCCGGGCTCCATGGGTTTCCCGCTTTCTGCAACGATTGGTTGCAGATGACGCTACGCCGCGCCGGCCGGTTACGCAACCATCGGTTGCATGCGAGCCGCGAGAACAACACTGGACGCGTCCAGGGCCGGGATAACGCGTCCCACGTTGTTCTCGCCCGCGGCCGCCCGCGGCCCACTGCGCGAGAACAACCTGGGTGGCGCTCTCGTGGTGCGGAACAGCACTCAGGTTGTTCTCGCCCTGAGGTCAGCGGCGGCGGGCGGCCAGGGTCGTCACCACGGGGGCCAGCAGGGCGACGGCCGACGCGACGAACGCGGCCGTCGCGACCGTGTCGTCCAGCACCGGGCCGTTGGTGCGACCGAGGCCGATCCACGCCAGCCCCCACGCCATGGCCAGGCCGACCGGCACGACCACCGTCGGCCGCGTCCGTCCGAACACCGCGTACGCCACGGACAGCGCGGCTGCGGCAGCCAGCACGATGACCGACCAGGCCGTCGCGCCCAGGCCGAGCTCGCCGGCCCCGGCGTCCGCCAGGAAGGCGGCGATGTTCGCCAGCGACGCGACGCTGACCCAGCCCAGGTACAGGCCGACCGTGACGTCGGTGACGACGGAGGTCGCGGCGCCGGTGTGCGCGATCCGGACCAGCCGGACGAAGATCGTCGCCAGCACGGCCAGCAGCGCCAGGATCACCACGACGCTGCCGCCCACGGAGCCGGCCTGCACGACGCCGATCCACAGCGCGTTGAGCAGCATCGACGCCAGCACCCACCACGACACCGCGCGCAGCCGGGGGTCGGCTGCCGCGCGCGGCAGCGCCTGGACGACCGCGAAGACGGCCAGCCCGGTGTAGATCACCGACCAGATCGAGAACGCCGGCGAGTCAGGGGCCAGCGGCGTGGCGGTCGCGGACAACGCGCCCCCGGCGGCCTCGGCGATCGGCTGCCCGCCGAACGCGCCCGAGCCGACGGCGGCGCCGGCGATCGCGACGGCGGCGCCGACCAGGACCGTGACCTGCCGGACCCGGTCGCGGGACGTGACGGGTGCGTCGAGGGCTGCGCTCAGGGTCTCCATGCCTCCACGATGCCAAACCTCAGCATGCTGAGCATCTCGAGAGCTAGACCCCGACGCTCTCCGACGACCGCCCGGGCAGCTCCACCCCGATGCGCAGCGCCTCGACCAGGTCCCGGTACAGGGCGTCGGTCGCCAGCAGCTCCTCGTGCGTCCCGCGGGCTCGCACCCGGCCGTCCTCCATGACGAGGATCGTGTCGGCGTCGAGGACGGTGGACAGCCGGTGCGCGACCGTGACGACGGCCCCGCGCGACGCCAGGTCCCGGATGCAGTCGTGGATCGCCGACTCCGTCAGCCCGTCCACCTGCGCGGTCGCCTCGTCGAGCAGCAGCACGTCCGGCGCCTTGAGGATCGCGCGGGCCAGGGCGATGCGCTGGCGCTGCCCACCGGACACGGAGGTCGAGGTCAGCGACGTGTCGAGCCCCTCGGGGAGCGCGTCGAACGCGCCCTCCAGCCGGAGCGCTGCGAGCACCCGGTCCAGCTCCTCGTCCGTGGCGTCGGGCGCGCTGAACAGCAGGTTGTCGCGGATCGAGCCCGGTACGATCGGCGTCTCCTGCTCGACGTACGCGAACCGCTGACGCAGGCGGTCGTGGCCGATCTCGGCGAACGGGCGACCGTCCAGGAGCAGCTCGCCCGACTGCGGCTCGAGGAACCGGAGCAGCAGCGAGAACACGGTGGTCTTGCCGGCACCCGATGGGCCCACCAGGGCGGTGTGCCCACGCCGGGGCACGGCGATCGAGATGTCGCGGACCGCCGGCTCCGCGTCCGGGCCGTAGGCGGCGGTCACGTTCCGCAGCTCGATCACGGGTGTGGCGTCGTCGGGCGCGTCGACGGCGGAGACGGTGGCGATCGGCTGCTCGCTCTCCATGTCCGTCACCTCCCGGATGCGCGCGGCCGCCGCGATGCCGGACTGCAGCTGCGTGAAGCTCTGGGTGAGCTCGGTGATCGGCCCGACGATGTTGAACGCGTAGAGCAGGAACGCCACCAGGCTGGACACGGCCAGCAGGCCCTCGGACACCCGCCACGCGCCCAGCCCGAGGATCACCACGATGGCCAGCTGGATCCCGCCCCAGGAGATGGTCCACGCCACCGCGGTGGTCCGGACCGCACGCACCGAGTGGTCCTTGGCGTCGCGGGCGTCGGCCAGGATCCGCTCGCCCTGCCGCTCCTCGGCGCGGCTCGACTTGACCGTCCGGACCGCCCGCAGCGTCCCCTCGAGCGTCCCGCCCAGCCGCCCGACCGACTCCTGCGCGGCCTGCTGCGCGGTCGCGATGCCCGGCAGGAGCAGTGCCATGAGGACGCTGACGACGATGATCGCGCCGATCGTCGTGGCCAGCAGCACCAGGTCCAGGACGGCCATGAGGATGAGGGTCCCGACCAGGGCGACGACGCCGTTGACCAGGCTGACCAGGCTGGACGACGCCGCCTCGCGCAGGAGCAGCGTGTCCGAGGTGGTGCGCGTGACCAGCTCACCGACCGGTCGCCGGGTCACCGCGGGGACCGTCGCGCGCAGGAAGTGCCGCACCAGCGACTCGCGCGCGTCGAGCACGATCCGCTCGGCCACCGTGCCCATGAGAATCCACTGGGCGAGCCCGATCGCGGAGCCGAGCACCAGGATCGCGAGCAGCAGCGTGATCGGCCGGGCCAGGCTCAGGCCGCCGGACAGCGAGTCGAGGACCCACTTGGTGACCATCGGCGTCGCGAGGCCCATGGCCGTCGCGGCGAGGCTGAGCGTGAGCCCGACGAGCAGCGCGCGCCGGTGCGGCCAGGCGAACCCGATGAGGATGCGCAGCCGGTCGCCGCGCGGGAGGTCGCTGGGCGTGGTCTCGGTCATCGCCCCAGTGGACCATCCGGCAGCACGACGCGGCCAGGGAGTTCGCTGAGGGCCGCGAGCCTTCCCCCGGTGTCCGATCTGTGCTGATCTTGGCTGGGCCGACAGGGGGTTGGCCCACGGCGTGGCCCAGGGGCGACGCCGACACGTGAGGAGGCTCGCCCGTGACGCCACGTCGCACACTGGTCGCACTCGTCTCATCGATCACCATCGTCGCCGCCGGGGCCCTCGCGTCCCCGGCAGCGGCGCACGGTCGGGGCACCCCGGCCGAGAGGTTCGCCCAGCAGGTCAGCACCCGCAACGTCCAGGGCCACCTGGCCGCTCTGCAGAAGATCGCCGACCAGAACGGCGGCAACCGCGCCGCCCTCACCCCCGGCTACGAGGCGAGCGCGCGCTACGTCGAGCGCACCCTGCGCAAGGCCGGGTACCGCACGGAGCGTGACCCGTTCACGTTCGACCGCGACGTCATCGACGCGGCCACGCTCACCGAGAACAGCCCCGGCTCGGCCGCCTACGAGGTCGACCAGATGGAGTTCTCGCCCAACGCTCCCGCCGGCGGGGTCACCGCGGACCTCGTCGCACCGGCCGACCCGCTCGGCTGCACCGCCGCAGCCTGGGAGGGTGTCGACGCCGAGGGGAAGATCGCCCTGATCAGCCGCGGCTCGTGCCCGTTCGCCGACAAGGCCGTCGCCGCCGACGCAGCTCAGGCGGTGGGCGTCGTGATCTACAACAACCTCGCCGACGTGCAGCTGTTCGGCACCCTCGGCGCGGAGGGTCTGGTCGACATCCCCGTCGCCGGTATCCGGCAGGCCGACGGGCAGGCGCTCGTCGCGGCGCTCGCGGCCGGCGTCGTGAACGTGACGCTCGACCTGTCCAGCCACGTGGAGACCGTCGAGTCGTTCAACGTGATCGCCGAGACCCGGCAGGGACGCGACGACAACGTCGTCATGCTCGGCGCGCACCTCGACAGCGTCGAGGAGGGACCCGGCATCAACGACAACGGCACCGGGTCGGCGACGATCCTCGAGGTCGCCGTGCGGCTGGCCAAGACGCACACCCGCCACCACAACACCGTGCGGTTCGCGTGGTGGGGCGCCGAGGAGCTCGGGCTCGAGGGCTCGACCGCGTACGTCGAGGAGCTGGCCACGCAGGAGGGCGAGCTGGACCGGATCGCCACCTACCTGAACTTCGACATGGTCGGCTCGCCCAACTACATCATCGGCGTGTACGACGCGGACCAGTCGACCTACGAGGCCCCTGTCGAGGTCCCCGCCGGATCGGCGGAGACCGAGGACGTGCTGACTGGCTGGTTCGACTCGATCGGGCAGCCGTGGGTGGACACCGAGTTCTCGGGCCGCTCCGACTACCAGGCGTTCATCCTCAACGGCGTGCCCGCGTCGGGTCTGTTCACGGGGGCCGACGACATCAAGACCCCGCAGGAGGTCGCGCTCTTCGGCGGCACCGCCGGGATCACGCACGACCCGAACTACCACTCGGCGGCTGACGACCTGAGCAACGTCAACGCGACCGCGCTCGCGATCATGACGAAGGCGATCGCCGCGGCCACCTACACGCTCGCGTGGGACACCTCGGCCATCAACGGGGTCTCCGGCCCGGGCGACGGTCACCAGTGGCCCGGTCACGGGCACGGGCCCGGCCGGCACGGCGAGGAGCTCGACCGCTCCGGCACGGAGCGCGCGGCCTGACCTGCGGGTGGCGGGCAAGCACCAGGGGGGGCGCCACCCGCGGGGGCGTGGCGGGGGGCCCGCGGGGCCCCGATCGACCGCCCCCCGCCGGGG
>NZ_CAURTV010000066.1:0-20250 GCF_963527515.1 uncultured Cellulomonas sp.
GGCCGACGGCGCCGCGGCGTCGCAGGAGGCACTGGCGGACGCCCGGACGCAGGTCGCCGACGCCCAGGCCGAGCTGGAGGCCGCGCAGGCGGGGGCCGCCGGGTCCGCCGCCGACTCCCTCGACCAGCTGGCGCAGCAGCTGGTCACGCTCGGCGACAAGCTCGAGGCCGCCGCCGCGGGCTGAGATCGCCGCTGCGTTGTGGTCTCGCGGCGATTCGTTGCGTGCCGACCGGGTGAAATCACGTCCGGTCGGCGCGTGGAGTTGTACGTGGCGCGGCACGTGCCGATCTTGAAGGTATGGCCGAACGACAGGCGCAGCGGGTTCTGCGGCGACACCACGTGGAGTGGTGGATCGTCGGGGCCTGGTCGTCCCTCGCCCTGGTCGTGGTCGCGGGCCTCACCGCCGCGTCCGGACTGGGGAGCTGAGCGCACGCGCTCACGGGCCCGTCGTCGACGGGTTCCGCTCGAGGCACCCCTAACCTGGCGGGCATGACCTCTCGCTGGCAGGACGTCGCCCGGGCGACCGGCCTGATGGGCTCCGACGGCATCCCCCGGGCCACGGTCTTCGCCGAGATGTCGGCGCTCGCCGCGCGCACCGGCGCGGTCAACCTCGGGCAGGGCTTCCCGGACGTCGACGGCCCCGCGTCCGTGGCACGCGCGGCGCAGGACGCGATCGCGGCCGGCGCCAACCAGTACCCGCCCGGTCCGGGCATCCCGGCGCTGCGCGGGGCGATCGCCGAGCACCAGCTCGCGCACTACGGCCTGCGGTGGGACCCCGACCGCGAGGTGCTGGTCACCGCGGGGGCGACCGAGGCCCTCGCCGCGACCGTGCTGGCCCTGGCCGGTCCGGGCGACGAGGTGCTCACGCTCGAGCCGTTCTACGACTCCTACGCCGCGGTCGTCGCGCTGGCCGGCGCCACGCACACCACCGCGCCGCTGCGCGCGAGGCCCGACGGCTTCCGCCTCGACCTCGCGGCGCTGACGGCCGCGTTCACGCCGCGCACCCGCCTGGTCCTGGTCAACACCCCGCACAACCCGACCGGCACGGTGCTCACCCGGGACGAGCTGGCCGCGATCGCGCGGCTGGCCGTCGCGCACGACGCCCTCGTGGTCACCGACGAGGTCTACGAGCACCTCGTCCTCGGCGGGTCCGGGGCCGTCCACGTCCCGGTCGCCACCCTGCCCGGGATGGCGGAGCGGACCCTGACCATCTCGTCGGCGGGCAAGACGTTCTCGTTCACCGGCTGGAAGATCGGCTGGGTCACCGGGCCCGAGCACCTGGTCACCGCGGTGCGGACCGTCAAGCAGTTCCTCACCTACGTCAACGGTGCGCCGTTCCAGCCGGCCGTCGCATTCGCGCTGCGGGACCCGGACGTCGCCGCGTGGGTGGTCGAGCTGGCGGCGTCGCTGTCGCGGCGTCGGGACCTGTTGTGCGCGGGGCTCGCGGACGCCGGGTTCGCGGTGGTCCGGCCGCAGGGCACGTACTTCGTGCTCGCCGACGCCGCACCGCTCGGGTACGACGACGGCGCCGCGCTGTGCCGGGACCTACCCGCGCTGGCCGGTGTGGTCGGCGTCCCGGTGACCGCGTTCACGCACGCCGGTTCCGCCGTGGACGACGCCCTGCGCTCCTGGGTGCGGTTCACGTTCGTCAAGCGCGAGGACGTGCTGGCCCGGGCGGTCGACGGCCTGCACCGCCTGTACCGGGCCTGACGCCTGCCTCAGCGGGGGGTGCTCGCCCTCCGACGTCCCCCGCGCAGGCCCAGACCGGCGGCCACCAGAGCGGACGCGACCAGCAGACCGGCCAGGGCATCCGCACCGGTCGTCGCCAGCCCGGCCGCCCGGGGAGCGACCGTGGAGGTGGCTGTCGGTGGCGTGCCGGTGGTCGGGGCCGACGGCCGCGCCGGGTAGGTGACCGTCATCGTCGCCGTCACGGTCTGCCCGGCGGTGTTCGTGACCCGGTACCCCAGGTGTGCCGCACCCGTGAACCCGTCGACGGGCGTGAACCGGACGTGTCCGCCCTCCACCGTCCACGTGCCCTCGCCCGGCACCGTCACGGAGGCGACCGGCAGGCCGCTCACCGGGTCGACCAGCTGCACGGTCGCCAGGTCCCACGCCAGGTGGTCCCCGGGCGCGTCGTTGACCAGCTCGGCCAGGACGGTGGGCGCCCCGGCCGTGCCGGCGGCGTGGTCGTCGGCCGCGGAGGCCACCTGCACGGGCGTCGCCACCTGGACGGTGACCGTGGCCACCGCCGTCTGGCCGGCCGAGTCGGTCGCCGTGTAGGTGAAGGTGTCCGTGCCGCCCCACCCGGCGGGCGGGGTGTAGGCCCAGCTGCCGTCGGCGTGCACGGTGACCGTGCCGTGGGCCGGTGTGCCGACGCCGGTCACCGTCAGACCGGACCCGGAGTCGTTGGCCAGGATCCCGGGCAGCGTGCCGGTGCTCGTCACGTTGGCGGGCACCGTGCCGAGGTGGTCGTCGGCGGCGAGCGGGGTCACGGTCAGGCGGACCGTGGCGACGTCGGTCTGGCCGTAGTCGTCGGTGACCGTGTACTGGAACTCGTCGGGGCCGGTGTAGCCGGGGGCCGGGGTGTAGGTGAACGAGCCGTCGGGGTGCGTCGTCACCGAGCCGTGCGCCGGCGCGGTCGCGCTCACCACGGTCAGGCGGGTGCCGGCGTCGTTGGTCAGCACGCCGCCCGCGGGCACGACCAGGGGGGTGCCCACCGGAGTCGTCCCGGTGTCGTCGGCCGCGACGGGCACGGCCGGCACGGCCAGCACGTCGAGCGAGGTCGCGGTGCGCTGCGACGGGAAGTACGTCCAGAGGTCGAGGCCCTTGGCGTCGCCCAGCGTGCCGCCGGTGGCGGGGCAGTACTGGTTCGCGTTGAGGCCGGCTCCGTCGCCGAACGCCCGCGCCGAGCCCGTGCTGTCGATCCCGGACTCCGGGTCGGCGAACAGCTGCGCCGGCACCGCGCCGGCGAACGCCGGGCAGACGGTGCCCGACGTGAGGTCGCCCACGCGGGTGCCCGCGCTCGTGACGTAGGTACGGTCGTCGAAGAAGACGCGCGTGCAGTTGGTGCCGGTGCTCGCCGCGCCCGTGAAGGGGCACACGCCGTTCGGGGGGTTGAGCAGGGTGATGCTCGGGCCGCCCTGGGTCGAGCTCTCCACGTCGAGCATCGGCGCGTGGTACTCACCGGCGCGCAGCACCGCGCGCACGGCGTAGCCGTTCTTCACCGGCAGCGCGGTGCCGGTGTTGTCGCTGCCGTCCCACGTCACGGTGAAGACGCCTGCGGGCACCACGCCGCGCAGCGCCCGGTTGCCGGGCAGGCCGGGGTCGAAGTCGACGCCGTCGCGGGAGATGACGATCTCGTAGGTCCCCCCGGTCCCGGCCTCGAGCTCGAAGGTGCCGCCCTGGCCCACGTAGCTGCCCCGGTCCGTGGCGCGCCCGGTGAAGTCGACGGCGCTGAGGGTCGGGGGCACCGGCGCCGCGGGGATCCCCAGGGCGGCCAGCGTCTCGGTGGCCAGCGGCTCGAACGACAACGGGTACTGCGGCGGCGCCAGGTGCACGCCGCCCACCAGCGACGGGAGCTGCTGCGGAGCGGTCCCGATGCCGACGACGTCGCGGTTCAGCGGGGTCGTGCCGTCCGCGTCGAGGAAGCCCTCGCGGTTGCCGTAGAAGACGAAGCCGTTGGGGTCGAACCCGCGGGTGTCCACCGCGTAGCGGTAGCCGTCGAGCGTGTTGAGGAACAGGCGCATGCTGACCGGCCGCGGGTTGCCGCCGGTGAACCCCGCCAGCACGTAGGTCAGGACGCGGCCGGGGAGGTCGGCCACGGACGCCGGGTCGCCGTCGCGGACCGTGATGTCCCAGGCGTTGACCGACGAGCCGGCCGCCGCGAGGAACCCGCCGGCGGGGTCGAGGTGCCGGTCGGGGGTGCCGTCCACCCCGTTGCCCGGCCCCGCGGCACCGTAGAACGCCACGCGGTACAGGCCGGTGACGGGTGCGGTGTAGACGCACGGGACGTAGCCGGCGGTGTTCTGGGTCCCGTCGGCCGACTGGGCGCCCGCCAGCTCCTGGGTGCGCGTCCTCAGCCTGCCGGCGAGGCTGGTGGGGTCCGGTCGATGGGCCGCACAGCTGAACCCGGTGGTCACGTCGACCACGGCGGGCAGCGTGGCCGCCTCGGTGTCGGTGATCTGCCCGGGGTTCCAGACGGCGACGTCGGCGCTGCCGGTGCCGACCGAGGACGACCCTGTGAGGATCTGCTCGCCCGCCCGCGCGAAGACGGTGAACATGGTCCGTCGCCGGATCTGCGTGTCCCCGGCCGGACCGTAGGCGTCGGTGCGCCACTCGATCGCGGCACGGCACGGGTGCGTGGCGTCGCAGGGGGCGTCCGCGACGCCGACCCGCGGGAACAGGTCACCGCTCCCGGACGCGACCGCCGGCACCGCCGCCCCCGCGAGCACGAGCACGGCGGTGAGCGCGAACAGGGCGAGGCGACGGAGCATGCGGCGGGGTCCTTCCGACGGCCCCGAGCACACCCGGTGGTCTCCGGGTGGTCGTCGAGGCTGTGGTCGATGCGCACGCTAGGGGCGCCCGTCGCCACCCGGCAGGGCCAGACGTGTCGGACACCCGTCCAGGTCAGAGATCACCCGCACCAATGTCCCCCGCTGGGCGAAAGGCCTGATCAGGCCGTCACCCGTTCGTGGCGTCAGACCGTCCAGGCTCCGTCGCGGTGGTACGCGGGGGTGGCCAGCGCGAGCACCAGGAGCGCGGCCACCGAGGCGCCGACCATCACCGCCGCCATGGCGGTCGCATCGCCGCCGAGCAGACCAGAGAGCGGACTGACGATGCCCGAGACACCCGCCTGCGTGGCGCCGATGACGGCGGCCGCGGTGCCCGCGACCTCACCGTGCCGACTCAGCGCGAGCGCCGACGCGTTGGGCGGCACGAAGTTGACCATCGCGAGGATGAGCCACAGGACGACCAGCAGCGCGACCAGGCCGCCCCAGCCGGTCAGGGCGAGGGCGAGCAGGACCACCGTCAGGCCGAGCGATACGGGCAGGACGACACGCACGATCCGGATGGGCGCGACGCGGCGCACGAGGGCGGCGTTCACCTGGGCACCGGCGACGAGGCCCACACCGTTGGCCGCGAAGAGCAGCGAGAACTCGGTGGCCGACAACCCGTAGCCCTCGCGGAGCACGAACGGCGAGGCGACGACGTAGCTCATCAGCACCGCCATGCCGAGGCCGGGCAGGATAGCCAGCGCGACGAAGTGCCGGTCCTGCAGCAGCGTGCGGTACCCCGCCACCGCGGTGCGCAGCCCGCCCGGGCGGCGGCGCTCGGCGGGCAGCGTCTCCGGCAGCCGGCGCCAGACCACGACCCACAGCACGGCGCCGAACACGGCGAGCGCGAGGAACACCGACCGCCAGCCCCACTGGCCGGCGATCACGCCGCCGAGCGACGGGGCGAACAGCGGCGCCACACCGATGACGAGCATGAGGCGGGACATCAGCCGGGAGGCGTCGGCGCCCACGAACCGGTCGCGGATGATCGCCATGGCCACGACCGTGGCCGACGCGTTGAAGAAGCCCTGCATGGTGCGCAGCGCGATGAGCGGGACGATGGCCGGCGCGATCGCGCACAGCAGCGACGTCACCACGTGCAGCACGACACCCACCAGCACCGGCTTGCGCCGCCCGAACCGGTCCGAGAGCGGCCCGATCACCAGCTGGCCGACCGCACCGCCGATGAGCATCGCGGTCATGGTCAGCTGCGCCGCCGTGGCCGACGTCCTCAGGTCGCGTGCCACGTCCGGCAGGGACGGCAGGTACATGTCGGTGGAGACGGCCGGCAGGGCGCACATCAGCCCCAGCATCAGGACGTACCTGGCGTTGGGGCGGAACTGCGGGGCCTGCGCGGTGCCGGTCTGTGGAGCGGCGGCGGCTGCGGGGCGGGTGGCGTGCGATGTCATCCCTTCCATGCTCGCACAGGAAACGAATCGATTCGATCCGAATGTCAGTGATTCCTGGCACCCTGGTCCCATGTGTGGTCGATACGCCTCCTTCCGCGAGGACCAGGCGCTCGCCGACGAGTTCGCGATCGCGACCGTGGCCGACGACGTCCGGCTGCTCGGTCCGTCCTGGAACGTGGCGCCCACCGATGGGGTGCGCATGGTCGTCGAGCGCGCGGACAAGGAGACCGGGGAGATCACCCGGCAGCTCCGCGTCGCCCGCTGGGGGCTGGTGCCGTCATGGGCCAAGGACATCTCGGTGGGCAACCGCATGATCAACGCGCGGGTCGAGTCCCTGACGGACAAGCCGGCGTTCGCCCGCCCGTTCGCCGTGCGCCGTGCACTGCTCCCCGCCGACGGGTACTACGAGTGGAAGAAGCCCCCGCCCGAGGCCGCCACCAAGCGCAAGCAGCCCTTCTACCTGCACCCCGCGGACGGCGACGTCGTGGCGCTCGCCGGCCTGTACGAGTTCTGGAAGGACCCGAGCAAGGACGACGACGACCCCGAGCGCTGGGTGGTCAGCGCCACGGTCATCACGCGTCCGGCCACCGAGGAGCTCGCGCACATCCACGACCGCCAGCCGCTGATGCTCCGCCGCGAGGCGTGGTCGGCGTGGCTCGACCCCGCGGTCGGCGCGGACGGCGCGACGGAGCTGCTCGAGGCAGAGCCGCCGGACCTCGTCGCCACGCCGGTGTCGACCGCGGTCAACACGGTCGCCAACAACGGCCCGTCCCTGGTGGACGAGATCGACCCCGAGGCCGACCCGGCCTGACGGACGACCGCCCAGACCAGCCGGCTCCGTGCAGCTACGGGGTCGGGTGCGCGGCGTCCCAGACGGCGCGCCACTTCTCCCAGTAGTTCCTCCCGGTGGCGCTGCCCACCCACTCGGTCCGGTACTTGGCCTCCACGAACGGCTTGGCCAGTGCCTCGATCGCGGCCGGGTGCCACCGTTCGCCATCTCGCCACCCTAACGGCGGCGCCCCTGCCCGATCGGGCGGGATCCCCTGGCCGATCCGCTGCCGACCAGAGCCTCGGGTCAGCCCTGCCCGACGGCCGCCCGCAGCCGCACCGGGTGCACCGACCCGATCCCCGCCAGCCGCCGCGCCGGCCGCGGCTCGAGCACGAACCGCGGGTCGACGGACAGCACGGCGGCCGTGGAGGCGTCGACCAGCACCGTGCTCGGCTCGGCGATGTCCGTCAGCCGCGCCGCCAGGTTCACGTCGGGACCGAACACGTCGCCGAACCGCGACAGCACCCGCCCCCACACCAGCCCGACCCGTACCGGAGTGACTCCGCGCGCACCCTCGAACAGCCCGCCGGACGTGGTCTCCCGGTCGACGTCGAGCTCCTTGCCCAGGGTGTCCGCCAGGTTGATCGCGATGTGCGCGCCGATGGCGGCGGTGTCGGCGACGAACAGGACGGCGTCGCCGATGGTCTTGACCACGCGCCCGCCGCTCGCCGAGACGACGTCGCGCGCGGCGGCCTCGAACCGCTGCACGAACTGGGAGAGGTCGGTCGAGCCGAGCCCGGCCGTCCGCCGGGTGAACGACACCATGTCGGCGAACCCGACGGCACGTGCCAGGGGCAGCGCGGAGCGGTCGGGGAGCGGGTCCCGCAGCTGGCCGAACTCGGCGGCGTAACGGCCCGCGATCGCGGCGAGCTGGCGACGGTAGGAGTGCACCAGCTGCGCCTCGAGCACGGGCGCCAGCGAGGCGAGCCGGTCCAGCACGAGCAGCCGCGCGGAGGTGTCGTCGAGCTCGTACCGGGCGGCCATGTCCTCGACCAGAGCCTCCACCTGCCAGAGCGCGAGGCGGTCGGACGTGTGCCCCAGCGCGCGGGTGACGGTCAGGACGGTGCGCAGGTCGAGGCCGTGCTCGCGGACCAGGGAGGCCGCACGGTCGATGGCGTCGGCGTCGCGCTCGGTGTAGATGCGGTCGTCCGGGTCGGCGTGCGGCAGGCCCATCGTGGTCCAGAACGCGAGGACGACCTCGATCTCGATGTGCGCGCGCGCCGCCAGGTCGCGGGCGCTCAGGGTGCGGTCCCCGCCGAGCAGCTCCGCGTCGAGCTCCCCCACGGTCGACTCGACGAAGTCGAGGTCCTGCGAGCGGTCGTCCGGCACGGGACGAGGGTAGTTCACCCGGCGGTGCGGACGTGGCGTACGTCACCCGCAAGCACCCGGTGCGACACCCCCGCGTCGTCGACGACGACCAGGGCGCCGTCGTCGTCGAGCCGGGCGGCGAGGCCGCTCACCGACCCGCCGCCGGGCAGCTCGACCCGCACGTGCGAACCCAGCGTGCTGCACACCGCCTCGATCTCGTCGGCCAGCCCCGACGCACGCGCGTCCCCACCGGACTCGCGCCACCGCTGCGCCACCTCGACCTGCGCGCTGACCAGGGCGACGAGCATCCCCTCGCGGTCGACGTGCTGCGCGCCCGCGAGCGCCAGCGACGTGGCGCTGGACACGGGGAGCTCGTCGGCCGTCTGGCTGACGTTGATGCCGATCCCGACCACCACGGCGGGCGGCTGCCCGTCCGGGAGCGTGACGACCTCGGCCAGGATCCCGCCGACCTTGCGCACGGCACCCCACCCCTCGACCTCCGTCTCGGCGGGCACGAGCAGGTCGTTGGGCCACTTCAGCGTCGCCGGGACACCCGCGGTGGCGCGCAGCGCGTTGACGGCGCCGAGCCCGGCGAGCAGCCCGATCCAGCCGAACCGCTCCGGCGGCACCGGCGGGTGGACGACGAAGCTGCAGGTCAGTGAGGTCCCGGGTGGGGTCTCCCACGTGCGGCCTGCCCGGCCGCGGCCCCCGGACTGGTGCTCGGCGACGAGCACGCTCGCGTCGGGCCACGACTGCGGGTCGGCGCGCAGCTCGGCGGCCAGGTCGGAGCTGGTGGACGCGGTGACGCCGACCACCTCGACGCGCGCCAGCGGCCCGGCCGGGGCCAGCAGGAGGTCGCGGAGCTCGTCGGCGCGCAGCGGGATCATGGCGCCCATGATGACGCTCGTTGTGGGAACCCGACACCCCGACGCGGGCAACGCGGTCATCGCGCTGCACGTGCATGGTGGGGATCGACAACTAGCCTCTGTCGGGTGACCGACACCCCGCAGCCCGTCGAGACGGCTCCGCGCACCACGGCCGCCAAGCTGGCCGACCTCGCCGACCGGTACGCCGCCGTCGAGGCGGCCGAGCAGGGAGCCGTCGACAAGCAGCACGCGCGCGGCAAGCGCTCGGCCCGCGAGCGCATCGAGCAGCTGCTCGACCCGGGCTCGTTCACCGAGCTCGACGCGTTCGTGCGGCACCGCTCGACCAACTTCGGCCTCGACAAGAAGCGCATCCCGGGCGACGGCGTGGTCGTCGGGCACGGCACCGTCGACGGCCGGCCGGTCTGCATCTACTCGCAGGACTTCACCGTCTTCGGCGGCAGCCTGGGCGAGGTGCACGGCCAGAAGATCACCAAGGTCATGGACCTCGCACTGCGCACCGGCGTCCCGCTCGTCGGCATCAGCGACGGCGGCGGTGCACGGATCCAGGAGGGCGTCGCCGGGCTCACCCAGTTCGCGGAGATCTTCCGCCGCAACGTCGCCGCGTCCGGGGTCATCCCGCAGATCAGCCTCATCCTGGGCCCGTCGGCGGGCGGCGCCGTCTACTCCCCCGCGCTGACGGACTTCATCGTCATGGTCGACGGCACCTCCAACATGTTCATCACCGGCCCCGACGTGATCCGGGCCGTCACGGGCGAGGACGTGGGGTTCGAGGAGCTGGGCGGCGCGACCACGCACAACACCCGCTCCGGCGTCGCGCACTACATGGCCTCCGACGAGGACGACGCCCTCGACTACGTGCGCTCCCTGCTGACCTACCTCCCGCAGAACAACCTCACGGACCCGGTGACCTTCGACCACGAGACCGACCTGGACGTGACCGAGGCGGACGAGGTGCTGGACACGCTCCTGCCCGACTCGGACAACCAGCCGTACGACATGCGCACGGTCCTGGAGCACGTGCTGGACGACGGTGTACTTCTCGAGGTCCAACCGCTGTACGCCCAGAACGTGCTCATCGGGTTCGGGCACGTCGAGGGCCACCCGGTGGGGATCGTCGCCAACCAGCCGATGTCCATGGCCGGCACGCTCGACATCAACGCCGCCGAGAAGGCCGCCCGGTTCGTGCGCACGTGCGACGCGTTCAACCTCCCGGTGCTCACGTTCGTCGACGTCCCGGGCTTCCTGCCCGGCACCGACCAGGAGTGGAACGGCATCATCCGGCGCGGCGCCAAGCTCATCTACGCCTACGCCGAGGCCACGGTCCCGCTCGTCACCGTCATCACCCGCAAGGCGTACGGTGGCGCGTACATCGTGATGGGCTCCAAGCAGCTCGGCGCCGACGTGAACCTGGCGTGGCCCACCGCGCAGATCGCCGTCATGGGCGCGGGTGGCGCGGTGAACATCCTGCAGCGCGGCGCCCTGAAGTCCGTCGCCGAGGCAGGCGGGGACGTGGAGACCGAGCGCCGACGCCTGACCGCGGAGTACGAGGAGGCGATCGTGAACCCCTGGGACGCAGCCGACCGCGGCTACGTGGACGCGGTGATCGCCCCGGCGAGGACCCGCTCCGAGATCACCAAGGCCCTCCGGCTGCTGCGCACCAAGCGCGCCAGCCTCCCGCCGAAGAAGCACGGGAACATCCCTCTATGAGCGAGCACCAGCACGACGAGCGTGACGAGCATGACGAGCACAGTGGGCACGACGACCCCGCCCACGGCCCCGAGCCGCTCGTCGGCGTCGACGCCACCGACCTGCACGCGGCCGTCGCGGCGCTGTCCGCGGCCCTGCACGGGTACGTCGACGCGGCAGTGGGCGTCCGCGCGGAGTTCGGCTCCACCGAGGCCGACGAGGACCCACGCATCCTGGCGCTGGAGTCCGAGATCGGCGGTCTGAACGCGCGGCTGTACGACCTGCTGCACGAGCGCCTCGGCCTGCACGCGGACCTGACGGGCATGTCCTGGGGCGAGGACGAGCACGGCGACGCGGACGCACCCCGCAGCGACGCGGAGCTCGACACCTTCCACCTGGGCTTCGTCGTCGGCCCTCCTGCCGGCACCTCCGACCTGTCCCTCGACTCCGTGCTGGACCTGGTGGAGCAGAGCGGCGCGGACCTGGCCCAGCACCTGGTCGACGCCGGGTTCGAGGTCGGCGAGTGGGGCGCGTCCCGCGGTGCCGCCGTCACGTTCGAGGAGGACGACGAGGACGACGACGAGGACGGCGACGACGTGACGGGCACGGCATGACCGGGCCGACCCACGGGCAGCCGACCGGGCGCGACGCCCACGTGCACGTGGTCCGCGGCACCCCGGACGACATGGAGCTCGCGGCCCTGGTGGCTGGTCTCATGGCGGCCGCGTCGGAACGGGCACGCCTCGCGGAGGTCACCGACCGTGCCGTCGCCGCGCCCTGGGCCGACCGCCGGCGGACGATGCGCGGGATGCGCGTGGCGCTGCGCCCCGGCCCGGACACGTGGCGCTGGAGCCTGCGCGCCTGACTCGGGAAAGCGTACGACCCGGCGAGTAGGGTCGTGCGCGTGACGACGACGCCCACCACCTCGGACGCGCCCACCGTGCGCGCCGCCTCCCCGATCGACACCATCGCGGAGACCTACATCACCCAGCTCGCGACCCTGGACCCCCTGGCGGCCACCTCCATGGGGATCGCCGGTCACGACCACGAGATGACCGACCTGTCGCCCGCCGGCCTCGACGCCCGGGCGGAGCTCGCCCGCAGCACGCTGCAGACGCTGGCCGGCGTGGCACCCGTCGACGAGGTCGACGAGATCACGCTGGCCGCCATGCGCGAGCGCCTCGGGCTCGAGGTGGAGCTGCACGAGGCCGGCGAGCTCCTGCGGGACCTCAACAACATCGCGTCGCCGGTGCAGAACCTGCGCGACGTCTTCGACATCATGCCGACGGGCGACGTCGAGGCGTGGTCGAACATCGCCGCCCGCCTCAACGCCCTCCCGGCCGCGATCGACGGCTACGTCGAGTCGCTGCGCCTGGCGGCGAGCAGGGGCGCGGTCGCCGCGGCCCGCCAGGTCGAGGAGTGTGCCCGCCAGGCCGCGGAGCAGGCGGACCCGGCGTCGTCGTTCTTCACGACGTTCATCACCGGCGAGGCCGTCGACGCGGTCCTCGACGAGTCCGCCACCTGCTCGCTGGTGCGGGCCGAGCTGGAGCACGGGGCGACGGCAGCGCGCGGCGCCTACGCGACGCTCGCCGCGTTCCTGACGGACGAGCTGGCCCCGCAGGCGCCGCAGGCGGACGCCGCCGGACGCGAGCGCTACGCCCTGTGGTCGCGGGCGTTCCTCGGTGCCGCGGTGGACCTGGAGGAGACGTACCGGTGGGGGCTCGAGGAGCTCGCCCGCGTGGTGGCCGAGCAGGAGGCCGTCGCGGCGCAGATCGCCGGCCCCGGCGCCACGGTGGAGCAGGCCGTCGCCGCGCTCGACGCGGACCCCGCCCGCACGCTGCACGGGACCGCCGCGCTGCAGGCCTGGATGCAGGAGACGTCGGACGCCGCGATCGCTGCCCTCGACGGCACGCACTTCGACATCCCCGTCCCGGTGCTCACCCTCGAGTGCCGCATCGCGCCCACCCAGAACGGCGGCATCTACTACACGGGCCCGAGCGACGACTTCAGCCGCCCGGGCCGCATGTGGTGGTCCGTGCCGCCGGAGGTCACCACGTTCAACACCTGGCGCGAGAAGACGACCGTCTACCACGAGGGCGTCCCGGGCCACCACCTGCAGATCGGGCAGGCGGTGTTCGAGCGCGCCACCCTCAACACCTGGCGCCGCCTGGCCTGCTGGACCTCGGGTCACGGCGAGGGCTGGGCCCTGTACGCCGAGCGCCTCATGGCCGACCTCGGCTTCCTCGACGACCCGGGCGACCGGCTCGGCATGCTCGACGGCCAGCGCATGCGCGCCGCCCGCGTCGTGTTCGACCTGGGCGTGCACCTCGGCCTCGAGGCCCCGCAGGAGTGGGGCGGCGGGACGTGGGACGCCGACAAGGGCTGGGAGTTCCTCAAGGCCAACGTCAACATGCCCGAGGCGTTCATCCGCTTCGAGTGGAACCGGTACCTGGGCTGGCCCGGGCAGGCTCCCTCGTACAAGATCGGCCAGCGCCTCTGGGAGCAGACCCGCGACGCCGCCGCGGCGAAGGCGCAGGCCGCGGGCGAGGAGTTCGACATCCGCGCGTTCCACGCCCGGGCGCTGAGCATGGGCTCGCTGCCGCTGGACGTGCTGAAGACCGCGTTCGCGGGCTGACGACGGACGACGACGGGCCGGTGGCACCCGCCACCGGCCCGTCGCGCGTCACTCTCAGACGAGGAGCGTGGAGCCGTACTTGGCCAGGACCGCGACGGCCAGCAGGACGATCAGCGCGGCGGTGACGAACCAGTCGTTGCCGTGCGCCACGAACCGTCGGGCCGCCGGCCCCCAGCGACCTGGGAACGTGATGACCCGTTCGCGCACGTTGATGCGCGTCAGCCCCGCCCACACCAGCGTCGTCGTCACGGTGATCAGCAGGCACCACGGGCACAGGGCCTTGATGACGAAGAAGGCCTCGAAGAACAGCCACCACGCGAACAGGAAGCCGAGCGTGTAGATCGCCTGCGCGCCGATCATGAACCAGCGCGGGAACCGCACGCCGCCGAGCACCGCCATGGCGACCGTGATGACCACGGCCTCGGCGGCGATGCCCAGGAACGCGTTGGGGAACCCGAACAGCTGCGCCTGCCAGCTCTTGGCGACCGTGCTGCAGCTGATCACCGAGTTGAGGTCGCACCCGAAGGTCGCGTCCTTGTCCGCGGCCAGCGCCAGCGCCTCGATGGAGAGCACGAACGACGCCAGCAGCCCGAGCACGCCCGAGATGGCCATCTCGACCGCCGTGCGCGCCCGCCAGGACTGCGCAGGCGGCTCCAGGAGGTCGGGGTCGGGGTCGACGTCGAGCTCGTCGAGGTCGTCGAGGTACTCGTCGTCCACGTCGCTCGACGTCCTCGTCGTGTCGCTCACAGGGTTCCTCCTCGTGATTCCGGACCGGCGGCACCGCCCGCCGCACCCGATCACCGCGCGCGCCCCATTGTGCCCCGCGCGACTGTGTGCCGGGCCAGGACCTTTGACCGACTACGAACTAGGCTGCCCACCCGTGACCCGCCTGCTGCTCGCCTCCGCCTCCCCCGCCCGCCGCGCCACGCTGGTCGCCGCGGGCATCGAGCCGCTGGTCGCGGTCTCGAGCGTCGACGAGGAGGCCGTCCTCGCGGCCGCCACCGAGCGCTTCGGCGCCCTCGACCCGGCGGACGCCGTGCTGCTGCTGGCCCAGGCCAAGGTCGAGGACGTCTCGCGTCACCTGCCCGCCGAGCTCGAGGACGCGGACGACCTGCTCCTGCTCGGCTGCGACTCCATGCTGGAGCTGGACGGCGCGATCTACGGCAAGCCCGCGGACGCGGCGCAGGCGACGCAGCGCTGGCGCACGATGCGCGGGCGCTCGGCGGTGCTGCACACCGGGCACTGGCTCATGGACGAGCGCGACGTGCCGACGATGCTCGGTGCCACGTCCTCGACGAAGGTCACGTTCGCCCAGCTGTCCGACGACGAGATCGACGCGTACGTCGCCACGGGCGAGCCGCTGGCCGTGGCGGGTGCGTTCACGGTGGACGGGCTCGGCGGCCCGTTCGTGGAGCGGATCGAGGGCGACCACCACGGCGTCGTCGGGCTGAGCCTGCCGCTGCTGCGCGAGCTGCTGGGTGAGGTCGGGGTGACCGTCCCGAGCCTGTGGACACGAGCCTGACCTAGGTCCCAGGGAGGACCCCGGACGTCACGCAACGATGTTCACGTGAGCCAGCCCGAGAGGCTCGCCGGGTCCGGGTAGGCCGGGACCGCCCAGGGCATCCAAGGACATCAACCATGTCGACCGACACGAACCCCCGCTTCGTCCGCCTCGCCGGGCTCCTCGCGATCATCGCCGGCGCAGTCTTCCTCATCGCCGGGGCGGTGACGTGGGGCGCCGTCTCCACCAACCTCGCCGCCGAGAACATCACGGTCGCCGACGACGCCAGCGCCTTCGCCGGCCAGGCCGTCGACACCCCGTGGGAGGCCTTCTCCGAGGCGAACATCATCAACCACCACTCGCTCGACGCGACCGGTGGCAAGACCTACGCCGAGCTGGACCGCGAGGACCCGCTGCGCGCCACCGCGATGAACGGCTCCTTCCTGCGGGCCTCGCTCTTCACCTCGGTCGTCGCCTTCGGTGTCGCCGCCCTGGTCATGGGCATCGGCGTGGTCTTCGGCCTCATCGGGTTCGCCCTGCGCAAGGCCGTCGCGACGGTCGCCCCCGCGGCGACCGGCGACAACGCCCTCGCCGCCGTCTGACCTGCACCACGCACGTCGAGCCCGGCCCCCTGCGGGGGCCGGGCTCTTCTGCTTGTGGCAACCGGACAACGGCACGGGCGCCGAGGCGTCGTCAAGGGCCCGTCGTCTGAGGATCCCTACAAGGCGCCGCCGCCGCGGCTGGCCGGATCGACAGTCTTGGGTGGGCGCGCGAGCTGGGCGAGGGTCCGGAACGCGCCGGGCGTTACGGTGAGCCGTGCCCGCCATCTCCAAGGTCCTCATCGCCAACCGCGGTGAGATCGCCGTCCGCATCGCCCGAGCCTGTCGCGACGCCCGGATCGGCTCCGTCGCCGTCTACGCCGACACCGACCGGGAGTCGCTGCACGTGCGCGTCGCCGACGAGGCGTTCGCGCTGAACGGTGCCCGCGCGGCCGAGACGTACCTGGACATCAACAAGCTGCTCGACGTCGCCCGGCGCTCCGGCGCCGACGCCGTGCACCCGGGATACGGGTTCCTGGCCGAGAACGCCGGGTTCGCCCAGGCCGTGCTCGACGCCGGGCTGGTCTGGATCGGTCCCCCGCCGTCCGCCATCGACGCCCTGGGCGACAAGGTCAGCGCGCGGCACATCGCCCAGCGGGCCGGCGCTCCGCTCGTCGCGGGCACCCCCGACCCGGTCAGCGGCGTCGAGGAGATCCATGCGTTCGTCGCCGAGCACGGCCTGCCGGTCGCCATCAAGGCGGCGTTCGGCGGGGGCGGCCGTGGCCTGAAGGTCGCCCGGGAGTCCAGCGAGATCGACGAGATGTTCGAGTCGGCCACGCGGGAGGCGGTCGCGGCGTTCGGTCGCGGCGAGTGCTTCGTCGAGCGGTACCTGGACCGGCCGCGGCACGTGGAGACGCAGTGCCTGGCCGACGAGCACGGCACGGTCGTCGTCGTCTCCACGCGCGACTGCTCGCTGCAGCGGCGCCACCAGAAGCTGGTCGAGGAGGCTCCGGCGCCGTTCCTCACGGACGCGCAGCGCACGCAGCTGGTGGAGTCGTCGAAGGCGATCCTGCGCGAGGCCGGGTACGTCGGCGCCGGCACGTGCGAGTTCCTCGTCGCGGCCGACGGGACGATCTCCTTCCTCGAGGTCAACACGCGCCTGCAGGTCGAGCACCCCGTCTCCGAGGAGATCAGCGGCATCGACCTGGTGCGCGAGCAGCTGCGCATCGCGTCGGGCGAGCCCCTCGGCTACGACCACGTGGAGACGCGCGGCCACTCGATCGAGTTCCGGATCAACGGCGAGGACCCCGGCGCGGGCTTCCTGCCGGCCCCGGGTCGCATCACCACGCTCCGCCTGCCGTCCGGGCCAGGCGTGCGGGTCGACTCGGGCGTGCTCGAGGGCGACAGCGTCTCCGGGCTGTTCGACTCCATGATCGCCAAGGTGATCGTCACGGGCGCGGACCGCCAGCAGGCCCTCGCCCGGGCACGCCGCGCGCTGGCCGAGCTCGAGGTGGTCGGCATCCCGACGGTGGTCCCGTTCCACCGCGCGGTGCTCGACGCCGAGGCGTTCGCCCCCACCGACCCCGCCCAGCCGTTCTCGGTGCACACACGCTGGATCGAGACCGAGTTCGCCGAGACGGTCGCCGCGCTCAGCGCCGCGCCGACGCGGGCGCAGGACGAGGACGACGAGCCGGCCGCGCTGGAGCGCGTCGTCGTCGAGGTGGGCGGCAAGCGGCTCGAGGTGGTCCTGCCGGCCGCCCTGGCGCTCGGTCGCGGACCCGGTGGCGGCGGCCGTGGGTCGACCGGCCCGTCGGCCCGACGCCCCGTGCGCCGGGTGGTCCGCGCCAACGGCGCCGGCAACGGCACCACGCTCGCGTCGCCCATGCAGGGCACCATCGTCAAGGTCGCGGTGGCCGAGGGCGCGCAGGTGGCGGAGGGCGACCTCGTCGTGGTCCTCGAGGCCATGAAGATGGAGCAGCCGCTCCTGGCGCACCGCGCCGGCGTCGTCACCTCGCTGACCGCGGGGGTCGGGTCCAGCGTGAGCGCCGGCACCGCCATCTGCGAGATCGTCGGCTGACCACGGCGTGGACGACGCGCCACCGGTCCACCACGCCCGTCAACCGGGTGACGGCTGGGTCGAGTGCGCGTGCGGGCGTCGGCACTGGGGCCTGCACGGTGCGGCCGGGCTGCTGCTGGTCCGTCGGTCGCCGGACGGCGTGGCGCAGGCCGTGGTCCTCCAGCACCGTGCGCTGTGGAGCGACCAGGGCGGCACCTGGGGAGTGCCCGGTGGTGCGCGGATGCCCGGCGAGTCCGCCGAGGACGCGGCGCTGCGCGAGGCGCACGAGGAGGCCGGGATCGACCGGGTGGCCGTCCGGCTGCGCGAGTCGCGGGTGCTCCAGCACGACGACTGGTCCTACACCACCGTGATCGCCGACGAGATCGTCCCGGTCCGGCCGACGGTCACCGACGCCGAGAGCGTCGAGCTGCGGTGGGTGCCCCTGGACGAGGTCAGCGACCTCCCGCTGCTGCCGGCCTTCGCGTCCGCGTGGCCGCGGCTGCGCGAGCGGATCGAGGCCCTGGGCGCCCGGTGACCCGCATCACAGGACCGGGTGCCGGGACGGTGTCGCGCAGACGACACCCGCGGCGGTAGTCTCGCCGCCGGTGAGGTAAGCCTGTCCTCATCTCGTCCCAGCCGGAGGGCCGCATGGTCGCGAACTACCTGATCGGCCTGCGTGAGGGCCTCGAGGCCGCCCTGGTGGTCAGCATCCTCGTCGCCTACCTGGTCAAGACCGGCCGCCGGGACCACCTGCCCGCGCTCTGGGGCGGCGTCGGGATCGCGGTCCTCGCCTCGCTGGGCTTCGGGGCCCTGCTCACGTTCGGACCCTCGGGGCTGACGTTCGAGGCGCAGGAGGCCATCGGTGGGACGCTCTCGATCGTCGCGGTCGGGCTCATCACCTGGATGATCTTCTGGATGGCGCGCACGGCCCGCCACCTCAAGTCCGACCTGCAGCACCGGCTCGACCACACGATCGGCCACGGCCGTCGCGCGGTGCTCGTGGTGGCGCTGCTCGCGGTGGGCCGCGAGGGACTGGAGACCGCGCTGTTCCTGTGGGCCGGCGCGCAGGCGACCGGCGCGAACGCGGCGCCCCTGCTCGGCGCGGCCCTCGGGCTCGCCACCGCGGTGCTGCTGGGCTGGCTGGTGTACCGCGGCGCGATCAGCCTCGACCTGCGCGCCTTCTTCGCATGGACGGGCCTGTTCCTGGTGGTCGTCGCGGCCGGTGTGCTCGCCTACGGCGTCCACGACCTGCAGGAGGCCGGCATCCTGCCCGGCCTGAACACCCTCGCCTTCGACGTCTCCGCAACCGTCCCGCCCAGCAGCTGGTACGGGACCGTGCTCAAGGGCGTCGTCAACTTCTCCCCCGCCACCACGTGGCTCCAGGCCATCGCCTGGACGGCCTACCTCGTCCCGACGCTCTTCTTCTTCGTCCGCACCACCTGGGGCTCCGCGCCCGCCCGCCCGTCGGCGCCCGCCGTCGCGGAGCCGGCCGTCCGCGCGACCGCCGCCTGACCACCTGTGCACCGTTCCCCGAGGAGACCCATGTCCCGCCGCTCCACCGTCGTCGCCGCCGCGCTGGCCGCGCTCGTCCTGCCGCTCGTGGCCGCCTGCGTGCCGAACGACACGGCCGAGCCCGGCCAGGCCGGCAGCGCGGGCGTGCTCACGGTCACCTCGACCGCCGACGCGTGCGACGTGTCCGCGACCGAGGCCGACTCGGGCACCCTGCGGTTCTCCGTGACCAACGAGGGCGACGACGTCACCGAGTTCTACCTGCTGGGCGACGACGGGCTACGGGTGGTCTCCGAGGTGGAGAACATCGGGCCCGGCCTGTCCCGTGACCTGGTGGTCCAGGTGAAGCCGGGCACCTACTACACGGCTTGCAAGCCGGGCATGGTCGGCGACGGCATCCGCGCCGAGCTCACGGTGAACGACAGCGGCGTCGCGGTGGGTCCCACGGGCGACACGGCCGACCAGCTCGCCGCCGCCGAGACCTCCTACGTCGCGTACGTCAAGGACCAGGTGGGCACGCTCATCGCGGGCACCGAGGAGTTCGCCGCGGCCTACCGGGCGGGCGACGACGAGGCGGCGAAGGTCCTGTACGCCGACACCCGGGTGCACTGGGAGCGCGTCGAGCCCGTGGCGGAGTCGTTCGGAGACCTCGACCCGCTGCTCGACCTGCGCGAGGCCGACGTCGAGGAGGGTGCCACCTGGAGCGGCTGGCACCTCATCGAGAAGGACCTGTGGCAGCCGGCGCCCGAGGCCAACGGCGGCGCGACCTACGTCCCGCTCACGCCCGAGCAGCGCGACTCCGCGGCGGCCGACCTGGTGACGTACACCCAGCAGCTGGTGGACGAGGTCAACGCCCCCGGCTTCACGTTCGAGGCGTTCCAGATCGCCAACGGCGCCAAGGAGCTCCTCGACGAGGTCGCCACCGGCAAGGTCACCGGCGAGGAGGAGATCTGGTCGCACACGGACCTGTGGGACTTCCAGGCCAACGTCGACGGCGCGCGCGTGGCCTACGAGGTCCTCGCGGACGTGGTCGAGGCCAAGGACGCCGAGCTGGCCGACACGCTGACCACCCGGTTCGCCGAGCTCGAGGCGCTGCTCGCGGAGCAGGGTTCGATCGAGGCCGGGTTCACGTACTACGACGCACTGCCGGACGCACAGGTCAAGGAGCTCGCCGCGGCGGTCGACGCCCTGTCCGAGCCCCTGTCCCGCCTCACTGCCACGGTGACGGGCGCCTGACCTTGACCTCGTCCACCGACCCGCGCGGCGGCCCGTCCCTGTCGCGGAGGGCCGTGCTCGGCCTCGGCGGTGGGCTCGCCGCCGCCGGGGTCGCGGCCGGGT
>NZ_CAURTV010000067.1:0-20162 GCF_963527515.1 uncultured Cellulomonas sp.
GGCGCGACCGGGGCCGCGGGGCGGGGCATGGGCGGCGGCCAGGAGGGTCCGTCGTGAGGCCGTGGTGCGTCCGTCGGGTCGCCGTCCGGCGCGCGCGGGCGGTCCCCGGGGGGCGCGTAGGGGTTGCTCACCCCCACATTCTCGCGCACGGGACGGCGCGGTCCGCCCGGCACCCCCGCCGGTAGGGTCGGCCCGTGACGCACGAGACGCCCCATCGCCCCTCGCCGGCCACCCGCGACTCGGGCCGGCTCGTCGTCCTCGTCTCCGGCACGGGCTCGAACCTGGCGGCGCTGCTGACCGCGCACGAGGACCCCGCCTACGGTGCGTGCGTCGTCGCGGTGGTCGCCGACCGCAGCGGGATCCGGGCGCTGGACATCGCGCGCGCGGCGGGCATCCCCACGGCCGTGGTGGCGCTCAAGGACTTCGACGACCGCGCGGCCTGGGACGCGGCGATCACCGAGACCGTCGCGGTGTTCTCCCCGGACGTCGTCGTCCTGGCCGGGTTCATGAAGCTGTTCGGGGCGAGCTTCCTGGGGCGGTTCGGCGGCCGGATCGTCAACACCCATCCCGCGCTGCTGCCCTCGTTCCCGGGCGCCCATGGTGTGCGGGACGCGCTCGCCTACGGGGTGAAGGTCACCGGCTGCACGGTGATGGTGGTCGACGAGGGCGTGGACACCGGGCCGATCATCGCCCAGGCGACCGTCCGGGTGGAGCCCGACGACGACGAGGCCACGCTGCACGAGCGCATCAAGGCCGTGGAGCGCACGCTGCTGGTCGAGTGGGTCGGCCGCATCGCCCGCGACGGTCTGCGCGTCGACGGGCGGCACGCGACCGTCGGCTGACGGGCGCTAGACTCGGCCGCGGTCGTGACTGGCGCAGGTGGGTGCAACCACCGGGGAGCGGCCGCAGTGCCCCGCCACGCACCGCCCGCCTGGGTGCATGGGTCCGCCCTAGCCGACCCTGCACACCCCGGGAGCGCCATGTCCGAGAACACCTTCCAGCGACCCGTACGTCGCGCCCTCGTCAGCGTCTACGACAAGACCGGCCTGACCGAGTTGGCCGCGGCCCTGCACGCCGGGGGCGTCGAGCTCGTCTCCACGGGCTCCACCGCGGCGACGATCGCCGCGACCGGGGTGCCGGTCACCCCGGTCGAGGACCTGACCGGGTTCCCCGAGTGCCTCGACGGTCGCGTCAAGACGCTGCACCCCCGCGTGCACGCGGGGGTGCTGGCGGACACGCGGCGTCCGGAGCACCTGGCGCAGCTCGAGGAGCTGGGCATCGCGCCGTTCGAGCTGGTCGTGGTGAACCTGTACCCGTTCACCGCCACGGTCGCGTCGGGCGCCGGGCCGGACGAGTGCGTCGAGCAGATCGACATCGGCGGCCCGTCGATGGTCCGCGCCGCGGCCAAGAACCACCCGAGCGTGGCCGTCGTCGTGGACCCCGCTCGCTACGACGAGGTCGTGGCCGCCGTCGGCGCCGGGGGCTTCACGCTGGCTGCCCGCCGACTGCTCGCCGCCGACGCGTTCGCGCACACCGCCGCGTACGACGCCGCCGTGGCCGGCTGGTTCGCCGCCGAGTACGCCCCGGACGAGGCCGCCGTCGAGTCCGGCTTCCCCGCGTTCACCGGCACCGCCTGGGTGCGCGGCGAGGTGCTGCGCTACGGCGAGAACCCCCACCAGCAGGCGGCCCTCTACCTGACCCCCGACGGGTCGGCCGGCCGCGGTCTGGCGGGGGCGCAGCAGCTGCACGGCAAGGCGATGAGCTACAACAACTACGTCGACGCCGACGCCGCCTGGCGTGCCGCGCACGACCACACCGACCCGGCCGTGGCGATCATCAAGCACGCCAACCCGTGCGGCATCGCGGTCGGCACGGACGTGGCCGACGCCCACGCGAAGGCCCACGCCTGCGACCCGGTGTCGGCGTTCGGCGGCGTCATCGCCACCAACGGGACCCTGACGGCGGCGGCGGCGGAGCAGATCGCGCCCGTGTTCACCGAGGTCGTCGTCGCCCCCGCCTTCGAGCCCGAGGCGCTCGAGATCCTGCGCCGCAAGAAGAACATCCGTCTCCTGCAGGTGACGCCCGTGGACGGTGCCCGCACGGAGCGCCGTGCCGTGAGCGGCGGCCTGCTGGTGCAGGAGCTCGACCAGGTGGACGCCCCCGGCGACGACCCCTCGGGCTGGACGCTCGCGGCGGGCGCGGCGGCCGACGACGCCACCCTGGCGGACCTGGCGTTCGCGTGGCGGGCCGTGCGCGCCGTGAAGTCGAACGCGATCCTGCTCGCCGACGCCGGCGCCTCGGTCGGCGTCGGGATGGGGCAGGTGAACCGGGTGGACTCCTGCCGGCTCGCTGTCGAGCGCGCGAACGCGGGGGACGTCGAGCGGGCGCGCGGCGCCGTCGCGGCCTCCGACGCGTTCTTCCCGTTCGCCGACGGTGCACAGGTGCTCATCGACGCCGGCGTCCGCGCGATCGTGCAGCCGGGCGGGTCGGTGCGGGACGAGGAGGTCGTCGCCGCGGCGCAGTCCGCCGGCGTGACCCTCTACCTCACAGGCACGCGCCACTTCGCGCACTGAGCGCGAGGGCTCAGACCAGCACAGCCTCCCGCAGGGGTCGCCCCGGGTCGTGCGCCAGCGCGCGGTCGAGCCGGGGCAGCCCCGCGGCGGTGAACAGCCGGCGCGCGGCGCCGACGTCCCGGGGGCGGTCGACCGTGAGGATCGCGCCGACCTGCTCGGAGCCGTGCCGGAACCACAGGGCAGCCCAGCCCTGCCCGTCCGCCGGGTTGCCGCGCAGCACCACCTCGTCGTCGGTGCGGGGGTGGCCGAACAGCGCGAGCTCGTGCCCCAGCTGGGTGGAAAAGACGTACGGGGCGACGTCGGCAGGGACCGCGTCGGGGACACCCAGCAGGTCCGCGACCAGGGCAGCCGGCCCGCGCAGGGCCCCGTCCCAGTGGCCTCCGGGCACCCACCCGTGTCGCGGGGAGCGACGCAGCGCGACGTCGCCGACCGCCCGGACGGTGCGGGGAGCGCCGATCACCGCGTGCTGCTCGTCGACCCGCAACGAGCCGTCGTCCTCGCGGGGGAGGGCGCCGGCCAGCCAGTCCGTGGTCGGGCGTGCGCCCACCGCGGCGAGCACCACGTCGGCGGCGACGAGCTTGCCGTCCGCCAGCCCGACGCCGTTGGCGCCCACCTCGACCACGTGCTCACCGGTCATCAGCCGGACCCCGGCGGCCGCGTACCAGGGGCTGGTCAGCTCCCCGACGGTGGGTCCGAGCGCGGCCATGAGGGGCGCCCCCGCCGC
Organism: uncultured Cellulomonas sp.; assembly: GCF_963527515.1. Lineage (NCBI taxonomy): Bacteria > Bacillati > Actinomycetota > Actinomycetes > Micrococcales > Cellulomonadaceae > Cellulomonas > uncultured Cellulomonas sp. Next base: position 3,298 of record NZ_CAURTV010000067.1, read on the forward strand.
CTCCACCACGACGACGTCGACCCCCGCCGCGGCGGCGACCCCCGCCACCTCGGCGCCGATCCAGCCCGCGCCGATGATGACGAGCCTGGTCCCCGGCACCAGGGCGGCCCGCAGGTGCTCGGCGTCGGCGGCGGTGTGCAGGGTGAGCGCCGCCTCCCAGTCGACCGGCCGGACGGCGTGCGCCCCGGTGGCGAGCACGACGGCGTCGGCGCTGAACGGGCCGTCGTCGGTCAGCACCTCGGGCTGCGCCCCGGACAGGGACAGGCTGCGCGCGGGGGTGCCCAGGTGCACCTCGTCCGCCAGGGCGAGCAGGTCGGCGCCGATCTCGTCCGTGAGCCACGTCGGGGTCCGACGGTCGAGCAGGTGCTTGGACAGCGGCGGCCGGTCGTAGGGCGCGATCCCCTCCCCGCCGAGCACGACCACGCGCCCGTCGAACCCCCGCTCACGCAGCCCCGCGACCGTCTGCGTCGCCGCGAGACCTGCTCCGACCACCAGCACGTCGTGCGGAACAGGGGTGTCCGGGTGCTCGTCGCCGGTCCGGGAGGTCACCACGCAACGGTAGTCTCCCGTCGAGAGGCACGAGCGAGAGGGTGACGGAGCGCATGAGCGGGGCAGCCGAGGTACGCCGCGCCGATGCTGCTCACCCGGACCCCGCCCGGCCCACCCACACCGTTCCCGAGCCCCCGGCGCCCACCACCGGTCCCATCCCGGTCGAGGAGGCGCCGCTCGACCCCCGCGCCATCGCCCGTGCGTCGCTCGACGCCGCCCGGAACGTGTCGCTGTGGTGGACGAGCACCGGCATCGTCGTCGCCACCGTGGTCGCGGTCGTCGTCGGCACCCGGCCGGGCGTCTTCGTGCTCGCGTCGGTCACGCTGGCGGGTGCGGTGGTCCGTGCCGTGCTGCCGTCCGGGCCGGTCGCGCTGACCGTGCGCGCCAAGGCGCTCGACGTCGCCGTGCTCGCGTGCTCGAGCCTCGGCCTGGTGGTTCTCGCGCAGATCCTGCCGCGCTGACGCGTCGCCGGACGCAGGCGACGCCCGGAGCCGAACGGCCCCGGGCGTCGCTGCGTGCGCGGTGGTGCGGGTCAGCGCTCCGAGACCACGAGGACGTCGTCCGTGGTCACGTACGCGTCGTCCTCCTCGAGCAGGTTGTCCTCGACCGGCTCGGTGGCGAACGCGCGGTAGACCAGGCCGGCCAGGGCGGCGCCGACCAGCGGCGCGACCCAGAACAGCCACAGCTGGCCGACGGCCCAGCCCTCGGAGAAGATCGCGGCCGCCGACGAGCGGGCCGGGTTGAGCGAGCCGTTGGTGATCGGCGTCGCCACGAGGAGCAGCACGGCGAGCGAGAGACCGATGGCGAACGGTGCCTGCACGTGGGCCGCCCGGCGGTCCGTGGCGCCCAGGACGATGCCGACGAACACGGCGGTCGCGACGATCTCCACGAGGAGCGCGACGACCAGCGAGAACTCGACCTGGCCGCCCGAGAGGGTGGACAGGGGGGAGTGCTCGCCGAAGCCGTTGGCCACGCTGGAGAAGAACGACTTCGCCGTGGCGCCCTCGGTCTGGGTGATCAGGCCGGGCAGGGCCTTGGGGATGGTGATGAAGAGCACCGCCGCGGCGAGGATGCCGCCGACCAGCTGCGCGAGCCAGTACGGCAGGACGTCCTTCCACGCCGTGCGTCCGCCGATGGCCGCGCCCAGGGTCACCGCCGGGTTGAAGTGGCCGCCCGAGACGTGGCCGACCGCGATGATCGCGGCGACGACCGCGATGCCGAACCCGAGGCCGACCGCGAGGGAGCCGACCTGGCTGACGCCGGCGTAGAGGGCGATGCCGAGACCCACCAGCACGAGGGCGAACGTGCCGAACGCCTCCGCGCCGAGCCGAGCGACCAGGCCGGGGCCGGTCACCACGACGGAGCCGGCGGGGATGACGTAGGCGTCGACGTCCTCGAGGTCGTCCTCGTCGGGCGCCTCGAGGAGCGGCTCGGGCGCCGGGGTCGGCTCGGCGGCGACGTCGTCGGCAGCGGCAGCGGCCGACGCCTCCTCGGGCGCGGGCGTTCCGGCGGCGGTCTCGGCGGCCTTGTCGGGGTTGTCCTGTGACATGTCGATCCTGTCGTGAGAGAGCGTGGGTGCTGAGCGGGTGCGCGCGGAGCCTGCCACGGCCGGCTGTGCGGCCGCGACGACGCGGTGCCCGTGTCGGGGGCCAGCATGCCAGTACCGGGCAGTCCGGTCACGGCAAACGAGCCGGGAACGAGGTACGCGCGACGACCCACGCGGATCTCTCGACGTCGAGTAATCTTGTCCGCGGACCCGCGCCGGCAGACGCTCCATCGTGCCGTGCCCCCACCCGTCCCCAGCACAGGAGATCCCCGCATGGCGAAGATCAAGGTAGTCGGACCGGTCGTCGAGCTCGACGGCGACGAGATGACGCGCATCATCTGGCAGTTCATCAAGGACCGCCTGATCCACCCGTACCTCGACATCGACCTGCGCTACTACGACCTGTCGATCCAGAACCGTGACGCCACCGACGACCAGGTGACCATCGACGCGGCGAACGCCATCAAGGAGCACGGCGTCGGCGTCAAGTGCGCCACGATCACGCCCGACGAGGCCCGCGTCGAGGAGTTCGGCCTGAAGAAGATGTGGGTGTCGCCCAACGGCACCATCCGCAACATCCTCGGCGGTGTCGTCTTCCGCGAGCCGATCATCATCAGCAACATCCCGCGCCTGGTGCCGGGCTGGAACAAGCCGATCATCATCGGCCGCCACGCGTTCGGCGACCAGTACCGCGCGACCAACTTCAAGGTCCCCGGCGCCGGCACGCTGACCATGACGTTCGCGCCCGCGGACGGCTCGGAGCCGATCCAGCAGCAGGTCGTCACGTACCCCGACGGCGGCGGCGTGGCCATGGGCATGTACAACTTCAACGACTCGATCCGGGACTTCGCGCGCGCCTCGTTCGCCTACGGCCTGCAGCGCGGCTACCCCGTGTACCTGTCGACGAAGAACACGATCCTCAAGGCCTACGACGGCTCGTTCAAGGACATCTTCCAGGAGGTGTTCGACGCCGAGTACGCGGCGGACTTCGCAGCCGCCGGCCTCACCTACGAGCACCGCCTCATCGACGACATGGTCGCGGCGGCCATGAAGTGGGAGGGCGGCTACGTCTGGGCGTGCAAGAACTACGACGGTGACGTGCAGTCCGACACGGTCGCACAGGGCTTCGGCTCGCTGGGCCTCATGACCTCGGTGCTCATGACGCCGGACGGCAAGACCGTCGAGGCCGAGGCCGCGCACGGCACCGTGACGCGCCACTACCGCCAGCACCAGGCCGGCAAGCCGACCTCCACCAACCCGATCGCGTCGATCTTCGCGTGGACCGGTGGCCTCAAGCACCGCGGCAAGCTCGACGGCACCCCCGAGGTCACCCAGTTCGCCGAGACGCTCGAGCAGGTCGTGGTCGAGACCGTCGAGTCGGGCGCCATGACCAAGGACCTCGCGTCGCTGGTCGGTCCGGACCAGGCGTGGCAGACCACCGAGGAGTTCCTGGCGACGCTCGACGCCAACCTGGCGGCCAAGCTCGCCTGACCTCGCAGTTCACGGACGGCGTCGACCCCTGCGGTGGGCGCCGTCCGTCGTCCCCGGGGTAGCGTGAGGGCGCCGCCGTCGTCGACCGAAGGAGCCCGTTCCGTGGCCAGCTCGCCCGTCACCGTGACCGTCACCGGAGCCGCCGGCCAGATCGGCTACGCGCTGCTCTTCCGCATCGCGTCCGGCCAGCTGCTGGGCCCCGACACCCCGGTCCGCCTGCGCCTGCTCGAGATCCCGCAGGCGGTCAAAGCGGCCGAGGGCACCGCGATGGAGCTCGACGACTGCGCGTTCAGCACGCTGGACGGCGTCGAGATCTACGACGACGCCACGGCCGCGTTCGACGGGGTCAACGTGGCCCTGCTCGTCGGCGCCCGGCCGCGCACCGCGGGCATGGAGCGCGGCGACCTGCTCTCGGCCAACGGAGGCATCTTCAAGCCGCAGGGCGAGGCGATCAACGCCGGTGCCGCCGACGACGTCCGCGTCCTGGTGGTGGGCAACCCGGCCAACACCAACGCGTACATCGCGGCGTCGCACGCGCCCGACGTGCCGCGCGAGCGGTTCACCGCGATGACGCGCCTGGACCACAACCGTGCGGTCTCCCAGCTGGCGAGCAAGACCGGCGCCAAGGTCGCCGACATCGCCCGCCTGACCATCTGGGGCAACCACTCCGCGACGCAGTACCCGGACCTGTCCCACGCGACGGTCGGCGGCCGCCCGGCGCTCGAGGTGGTCGGCGACGACGCCTGGGTGCGGGAGACGTTCATCCCCACCGTGGCCAAGCGCGGTGCGGCGATCATCGAGGCGCGCGGGGCGTCGTCGGCGGCCTCGGCGGCCAACGCGGCCATCGACCACGTGCACACCTGGGTGCACGGCACGCCCGCGGGGGACTGGACCTCGGCGGGCATCGTCTCGGACGGCTCGTACGGGGTGCCCGAGGGGCTGATCTCCTCGTTCCCCGTGACGTCCGACGGTGGCAGCTGGCAGATCGTGCAGGGTCTCGACATCGACGAGTTCTCGCGCGGCCGCATCGACGCGTCCGTCGCGGAGCTGGTCGAGGAGCGCGACGCCGTGCAGGCGCTGGGCCTGCTCTGACGTGTGGGCCGAGGAGGTCGCCGTCCCGCGCTCGGGGACGGGCGTCGGGGCCTTCCTCGGCTGGGTGGCGCTCGGCGCCGCGATCGGGGCGGGCTTCGGCCTCGGCATGGCCGTCGGACCCGCTGGCCTGCTCGGGGCGCTCGCCCTGCTGGCCGTGGCCGGGGTGCTGGTCGTCGCCCAGGGCCCGCGACCGGCGCACATCGGCATCGTCACGGGTCTGGCCGCGCTGCCGTTCGCTCTGGCGTGGATGAACCGGCGCGGACCGGGCCAGTACTGCGCAGGCGGCGTCACGGGCGCGTCCGACTGTGTCGCGCAGTCGAGCCCGTGGCCGTTCGCGCTGGTCGGCGTCGTGCTGGTGGGGATCGGCATCGCGTGGTTCCGGCGTGCGCGACGACCACCCGGCCGGCTCGTGGCGCGCCGCAGGTGAGGATCGCGATCCGGGTGCGGCCCGGGGCGTCCCGCACCGCGGTCGGCGGCACGCACGCGGACCGGCTGGTGGTCGCGGTGAGCGCCCGTGCGGTCGACGGCGCCGCGACGCAGGCCGCGCTCGACGCGCTCGCGAAGGCCCTCGGGTTGCGGCCGCGACAGGTCCGGCTGGTGTCCGGCGCGACCAGCCGCGACAAGCTGGTGGAGGTCGACGCGGACGAGGGACTGCTGTCCGCGCGCCTGACGGAGCTCCGCGCGTCGAGCAAGCCATGAGTGCCGCCCGGCGGTCCGCCGGCGTGACCTCGGGCTTGTTCGCCGTGCCGTGAGCGTCTGGTCCGTCCTGGTGACGCACAATTGTCTGAATCTCTTGCTGCAACTTGCTGCAAGCGGATACGGTCAGCGACACCTGCCTCGCACATCGACGTGCGGGGAGACGAAGGAGTCGCCATGTCGCCCGCCGACGCCCCCGTCCGTCCCCTGTCCCGTGCCCTCGCCGCGCTGACCGCCGCCGCGGTCGCGGGCGTCGGGCTGGTCGCCGCCGTCGGGACGCCAGCCGCAGCGGCCGACCGCACCGCCGCCCTCGTCGGCAGCCTGCAGAGCGAGCTCGGCTGCGCCGCAGACTGGGCGCCCGACTGCGCCCAGACCGAGCTCGCCCTCACGGCCGCGCCGGGCGTGTACTCGGCCGACTTCACGGTCCCGGCGGGCGCTTACGAGTACAAGGTCGCGATCGACGACAGCTGGGACGAGGCGTACGGCAGGGACGGTGGCGGCGACAACGCGCCGCTGGTCGTCGAGGGGCCGACCAGTCTCCGGTTCACCTACGACGACGCGACGCACCGCATCGCGGTGACCCTGCTGGACCTGGGCGCGGGCTACACGCCGGCGGACGACGCCCTCGTCGCCACCCCCGTGCGGGACCCCGGCGCGAACCAGCAGTTCTACTTCGTCATGACCGACCGGTTCGCGGACGGCGACGACGCGAACGACACCGGCGGGCTGGCGGGCGACCGGCTGGCCACCGGGTTCGACCCCACGGACAAGGGCTTCTACCAGGGCGGCGACCTGGCCGGCTTGCACAGCCAGCTCGACTACATCGAGGGCCTCGGCACGACGGCCATCTGGCTGACCCCCTCGTTCAAGAACCGCGCGGTGCAGGGCACGGGCGCCGACGCGTCCGCCGGGTACCACGGGTACTGGATCACCGACTTCACGCAGATCGACCCCCACCTGGGCACCAACGCCGAGCTGGAGGCGCTGATCGCCGACGCCCACGCGCGCGGCATCAAGGTCTACTTCGACATCATCACCAACCACACCGCGGACGTCATCGACTACGCGGAGGGCCAGTACGGCTACGTCGACAAGGCCACCAGCCCGTACACCGACGCCGCCGGCACGGAGTTCGACCCGGACACCTACGCGGGCACCGACACGTTCCCGGCGACAGACGCCGCGACCAGCTTCCCGTACACCCCGGTGATCGACCCGGCGGACGCGGACGCCAAGGTCCCGGCCTGGCTGAACGACCCGACGCTCTACCACAACCGCGGGAACTCGACCTACAGCGGTGAGTCGACGACGTACGGCGACTTCTCCGGGCTGGACGACCTCATGACGGAGAACCCGGCGGTGGTCGACGGCTTCGTGGACGTCTACAACGGCTGGGTGGACCTGGGCATCGACGGCTTCCGCATCGACACCGCCAAGCACGTGAACTTCGAGTTCTGGGAGACGTTCACCACCGCCGTGCGGGACCACGCCGCCGCGGTCGGCAACGAGGACTTCTTCATGTTCGGCGAGGTGTACGACGCCGACCCGGCCAAGCTCTCCCCGTACCTGCGCGACAGCGACATGAACGCGGTCCTCGACTTCACGTTCCAGTCTGCCGCCAGCAGCTACGCGGGCGGCTCCTCGGGTGACGGGCTGACGGCCCTGTTCGCCGGCGACGACCGGTACACCACGCCCTCCACCAACGCCCAGGCCCTGCCCACGTTCCTCGGCAACCACGACATGGGGCGGATCGGGTACTTCCTGCGCGGTGAGGACGACCCGCAGCAGCGCTCCGCGCTCGCCCACTCGCTCATGTACCTCACGCGCGGGCAGCCCGTCGTGTACTACGGCGACGAGCAGGGCTTCGCGGGCGCGGGCGGCGACAAGGACGCCCGCCAGTCGATGTTCGCCACGCAGGTGGCGCAGTACGCCAACGAGACGCTGCTGGACGGCACGGTGGCGGGCTCGGTGGACCGGTTCGACACGGACTCGGTGCTGTACGACCACGTCGCCGAGCTGGCCGCCCTGCGCAGCGCCCACCCGGCCCTGCAGACCGGCGCGCAGATCGAGCGCTACGCCGACGAGGCGGTCTACGCCTTCTCCCGCGTCGACGCGGACGAGAAGATCGAGCACCTGGTGGCGACGAACAACTCCACCGCCCCGGCGACGGTCACGGTCGACACGCTGACGCCGGGGGCGACCTTCGCGGCCCTGTACGGGACGGCGACGACCGTGACGGCCGCCACCGACGGGACCGTCAGCGTGACGGTGCCCGCGCTGGGCGCGATCGTGCTGCGCGCCGGGACCCCCGTCGCGGCGCCGGCCGCCGCCGGGGAGATCGCCCTCACCGTCCCGTCGGCCGGAGCGGCCGTCACCGGGGAGGCCCCCGTCTCGGCCGACGTCGCCGACGACGTCTGGAGCCAGACCTCGTTCGCGTACCGGGTGCTCGGCGCCGACACGTGGACGCCGCTGGGCACCGCGGAGACCACGTCCCCGCGGGTGTTCCACACGATCGGTGACCTGCCGGACGGCACCCTGGTCGAGTACCGCGCGGTGTCCGTCGACGCCGCCGGGCAGCGCTCCGCCGCGTCGACGTTCGGCAGCGTGGGCGTCGCCGTCGACGGGGTGGTCCCCGAGCCGCCGGCCGGCCCGACAGCCGTGTCGGTGCCGGGCAGCCACAACAGCGAGATGGGCTGCGCGGCCGACTGGCAGCCCGCCTGCGACCAGGCCCAGCTGACCCGCGGGACCGACGGCGTCTGGTTCGGCACCTTCACGCTGCCGGTCGGCACGTACGAGTACAAGGTCGCCCTCGACCGCGCCTGGACCGAGAACTACGGCGCGGGCGGCGTGCAGGACGGACCGAACGTCACCTACACCGTGACGACGGCCGGCCCGGTGACGTTCTTCTACGACCCGACGACGCACAACTTCACGTCGACGGCGCAGGGCGGGATCTACACGGTGCCGGGCTCGCACAACAGCGAGCTGGGCTGCGCCGCCGACTGGGAGCCGTGGTGCATGGCCACCTGGCTGCAGGACCCGGACGGTGACGGGACCTTCACGTTCACCACCGACACGCTGCCCGCCGGCGCCTACGAGGGCAAGGTCGCGCACGACCGCGGCTGGACCGAGAACTACGGCGCCGGTGGCGCCCCGGGCGGGGCGAACATCCCGTTCACCGTGCCGGGCGGGGAGCCCGTGACGTTCAGCTATGTGCTGGCCACGCACGTCCTGACCATCGGGACGGCCGAGCCGTCGCTGCCCGGCACGGGCGAGGATCGGGCGCATTGGATCGACGCGACGACCATCGCCTGGCCCGCCGGGTGGGCGACCGACCCCGCGGCGAGCGAGTTCCTCCTGCACGGCTCGCCCACGGGCGGCCTGTCCGTGGACGACCTGGGCGACGGCGAGCCGGTGGTGCTCACCTACGACCCGGACGGGCTCACGGCCGCCCAGCTCGAGCGCTTCCCGGCGCTCGGCGGTTACCTCGCGCTCCGCGTCCCCGACGGGACGCCGGTCGCCGAGCTGCTGCGGGGGGCGCTGCTGGTCACCCAGGCGGCAGCGGACGGCACGTACCAGGCGGCCACCGGGGTGCAGGTCCCGGGTGTGCTGGACGACCTCTATGCCGCACAGGCCGAGGACCGCAGGCTCGGGGCGACCTGGCGCAAGGGTGCCCCGTCGCTCGCCGTCTGGGCCCCGACCGCCCAGGACGTCGACCTGCTCCTGTGGACCGGTGACCTCGCCGCCGAGCCGGAGCGGGTCGCCGCGACCCCGCAGGACGACGGCTCCTGGACGGTGGCCGGGACGACGGCGTGGACGGGCGCCCGGTACCTCTGGGAGGTCACGGTGTACGCGCCGACGACCGACAAGGTCGAGGTCAACCGCGTGACCGACCCGTACTCGGTGGCGCTCACGCTCAACTCGACGCACTCGGTGCTCGTGGACCTGGCCGACAAGGCCTTCCGCCCGCGCCAGTGGGAGAAGGCGACGCAGCCGGTGGTGCGGCCCGTGGACCAGACGATCTACGAGCTGCACGTGCGGGACTTCTCGATCAGTGACGAGACGGTGCCGGCAGCACAGCGGGGCACGTACCTGGCCTTCGCGACGAACGGCGCGGGCCGCACGCACCTGCGGGAGCTCGAGGACGCGGGGCTGACCACGGTGCACCTGCTGCCGACGTTCGACATCGCCTCGATCCAGGAGGACCGCGCGCTGCAGCAGACCCCGGACTGCGACCTGGCGTCGTTCCCGCCGGACTCCACCGAGCAGCAGGCGTGCGTCACCGCGGTGGCGGACACCGACGGCTTCAACTGGGGCTACGACCCGCTGCACTGGTCCGCACCCGAGGGGTCTTACGCGGTCGACGCCGAGGGGGGTGCGCGGGTCGCGGAGTTCCGCACGATGGTGGGTGCGCTGCACGCCGACGGGCTCCAGGTGGTGCTCGACCAGGTGTTCAACCACACCGCGGCGAGCGGCCAGGCGCCGCAGTCCATCCTCGACCGCGTCGTGCCCGGCTACTACCACCGGCTCAACGCGACGGGGTCGGTGGAGACCTCGACGTGCTGCCAGAACATCGCGACCGAGCACGTGATGGCGCAGAAGGCCATGGTCGACTCGGTGGTCACGTGGGCCCGCGACTACAAGGTCGACGGGTTCCGGTTCGACCTCATGGGGCACCACTCGGTGGAGAACATGCAGGCCGTCCGCGACGCGCTGGATGCGCTGACCCCGCGCAAGGACGGGGTGGACGGGAAGCGGGTCTACCTCTACGGCGAGGGCTGGAACTTCGGCGAGGTGGCGGACAACGCGCTGTTCAGGCAGGCCACGCAGGGTCAGCTGGGCGGGACGGGCATCGGAACCTTCTCCGACCGCCTGCGCGACGCCGTGCGCGGCGGGGGACCGTTCGACGAGAACCCCCGCATCCAGGGCTTCGGCTCGGGCGGCGCCACCGACCCGAACGGTGACCCGATCAACGGCACGGAGGCCGACCAGCTGGCCAGGGCGGCGCACGACGCCGACCTCGTCCGCCTCGGCCTGGCCGGCAACCTGCGCGACTTCTCGTTCCTCACCAGCGCAGGCACCGTCCAGACGGGGGAGGAGCTGGACTACAACGGTCAGCCGGCGGGCTACGCCGACTCCCCGGAGGAGGTCATCACCTACGTCGACGCCCACGACAACGAGACCCTGTGGGACTCGCTCACCTACAAGCTGCCGACGGACACCCCGATGGCGGACCGCGTGCGGATGAACACGGTCTCCCTGGCGACGACTGCCCTGGCCCAGACGCCCTCGTTCTGGCACGCGGGCGCCGACCTGCTCCGCAGCAAGTCGCTGGACCGCAACAGCTACAACTCGGGCGACTGGTTCAACCTGCTCGACCTGTCCGGCCAGGACAACGGCTTCGGCCGCGGTCTGCCGCCGGCGCCCGACAACGAGGCCAAGTGGCCGGTCCAGCAGCCCCTGCTGGCCGACCCGGCGCTCAAGCCGGCTCCGGCGGACATCGCGACGGCCTCCGCGGCCGCCGACGACCTGCTGCGGCTGCGGTTCTCGACGCCGCTGTTCCGGCTCGGCTCCGCCGACCTGATCGAGCAGAAGGTCACGTTCCCGGGCTCCGGCGCCGACGCCGACCCCGGCGTGGTCGTCATGGCGATCGACGACGAGCCCGGCTGGGACTCCGCCACGCGGCGCTGGGTCAAGGACGTGGACAAGAAGCTGGACGGCGTCCTGGTCGTGGTCAACGCGTCCGACGAGGCGACGACCCAGACGGTCCCGTCGCTGAGCGGGCACAGGCTCGCACTGTCCTCCGTCCAGGCGACGGGGAGCGACCCGGTGGTCAAGGCCACCACGTGGGACAAGGCCACCGGCTCGGTGACCGTGCCGCCGCGCACGGTCGCGGTGCTGGTGGAGAAGGCGGACCGCGGGCACGGCGGCTGGTGGCACTGGTGGCGCTGACCACCTGAGGCGACGAGGGGGCTGGACCGGCGCCGGTCCTGCCCCCTCGTCGCGCCCGCGGGTGCGCACCGCAGGGGCCTCCCCCTACGGTGAGGGCGTGTGCGGGTGCACCGCACGTGGCCGCGCAGCCCGCGTCCCCGCGGGTCCGGCCCTCAAGGAGGAGGCAGCCGTGGCAGCCGTCGACGACCTCACAGCGGCGATCCCGATCGACCAGCTCGCCGCCAGGCTCGGGGTGGACACTGCGACCGCGAGCAGCGCCGTCGCCGCGGCCCTGCCCGCGCTGCTCGGCGGGATCCAGGCGAACGCGCAGGACCCAGCGGGCGCGGCGTCGCTCTCGCGGGCGCTCGGGACCAAGGACCCGGCGCTCGTCGCGGGCGGCGTCGACCTCGACCGGGTCGACACCGACGACGGCGCCAAGATCGTGCGCAACGTGTTCGGCCCGAACCAGGACCAGGTGGTGGCGGCGCTCGGCTCCGACTCGCGCACGCCCGACCAGTCCATCATCGCCAAGGTGCTCCCTCTGCTGGCGCCGATCGTCATGGCGTTCCTGGCCAAGCAGCTGGCGGGACGGTCGGGGTCCTCGGCGGCGGAGCAGGAGAGCGGCGCCTCCGGTGGTGGCCTGGGCGACCTGCTCGGGGGTGTGCTCGGCGGCGGGGGCTCGTCGGGCGGGGGGCTCGGCGGTGTGCTGGGCGGGATGCTCGGCGGGGGCTCCTCCGGGGGCTCCGCCGGCGGGATCGACATCGGGAGCATCCTGGGCGGCCTGCTGGGCGGCGGCAAGCGCTGACGGACGAGGGGCCCGCGACCAGTGACGGTCGCGGGCCCCTCGCCGTGCCGGGTTGCGGAGACCGCGGCAGGTGGTCGTGCCAGGGCGTCAGCCCTTGACCGACCCGGACATGAGACCGCCGATGAAGTACTTGCCCAGCAGGACGTACACCAGCAGCGTGGGCAGCGACGCGAGCAGGGCGCCCGCCATCGAGATGCCGTAGTTGGTGAGCAGGGCGCCGTTGGCCAGGTTGTTCAGGGCCAGGGTGACCGGGCCGTTCTGGCTGGAGGAGAAGAACACCGCGAAGAGGAAGTCGTTCCAGGCCGAGGTGAACTGCCAGATGAGCACCACGACGAAGCTCGGGATCGAGATCGGCAGGACCACCGACCAGTAGGTCCGCAGCATCCCCGCACCGTCCACGCGGGCGGCCTCGACCAGCTCCTCCGGGACGGACATGTAGTAGTTGCGGAAGATCAGCGTCGTGATCGGCAGGCCGTAGATCACGTGCAGGATGATCAGGGACGGCACACCCGAGGGGATGCCGGCGCCGAGCATGAGCTGCAGCAGAGGGATCATCACGGCCTGGTACGGGATGAACATCCCGAACAGGATCAGGGTGAAGACGAGGTCCGCACCCTTGAAGCGCCAGCGCGCCAGCACGAAGCCGTTCATCGACCCGAGGAACGAGGAGATGATCGCGGCCGGGATCACCATCTGGAAGGTGCGCCACAGCGACGGCGACAGGGCCGTCCAGGCGGCGCTCCAGTTCTCCGTGGTCCACACCTGCGGCAGGTTCCAGGCGCGCGCCGGGGTGGCGTCGCCCAGCCCCTTGAAGCTGGTCACGACGAGCACGTAGACCGGGATCAGGACGATGAGCGTGAAGAAGATGAGCAGCGCGTACTTGGCGGTGCGGCCTCGGGAGAACCGGCTGCTGCTCGGTGCCGCGGGGGGCGCGGCCGGGCGGCCGAGGGGAGCGGTGAGCTCCGCGGGCGTGACGGTGGTCATCAGTGCTTCTCCGTCCGGTTGAGGTGCACCAGGTACGGGACGATGAGCAGCGCGACGATGACGAGCAGGATCGCGCCGACCGCGGCCGCGTTCGAGTAGTCGAAGCTCGACTTGAACACGTACATGTCGATGGCCGGCACCTTGGTCTGGTAGTTGGCCGGCTTCGAGATCGACATGATCAGGTCGAACGCCTTGAGCGACATGTGGCCGACGATGATCACCGCGGACAGGGCGACGGGGCTCAGCTGCGGGAAGATCACGTGCCGGTAGGTCTGCCAGCTGCTGGCGCCGTCGATCTGTGACGCCTCGCGCAGCTCCTCCGGGATGCCCCGGAAGCCGGCGAGGAACAGGGCCATGACGTACCCCGACAGCTGCCAGATCGCGGGGATCGCGATGGCGGCGATGCCGACGTCGACGTTGTTCCACCAGTTGTTCTGCAGGAACGGCAGGCCGATCATCTGGAACAGCCGGTTCAGGCCAGAGGCGTTCTCGCCCTGGTTGGAGTTGAGCAGCCAGCGCCACACCACGCCTGACGCGACGAACGACACCGCCATCGGGAACAGGTAGATGGAGCGGAAGACCCCCTCGAACCGCACGGGGCGGTCCAGCAGCCAGGCCCACAGGAAGCCGAAGATCATCGTGCCGGCCAGGAAGACGACGGTGTACAGGGCGAGGTTGCGCAGCGAGTGCTGGAACGAGTCGGACCCGAAGAGCGTGAGGTAGTTCTCCAGGCCGACGAAGCTGACGGGCGCCTTGCCGTTCGCCTGCGAGGAGTTGTGGATGTCCTGGAGCGAGGTGTTCGCGTTGACCCCGAGGAGGCCGTAGACGAAGACGCCGAGCAGGATCAAGGTCGGCGAGATGAGCAGGAGGGGAGGCCCCCACTGACGGATCTGTCGGGGCACGAGTGCCTCCTGGAGTCGTGACGAGCGTTCGGACGGGTCGGACGGTGCGCTGCGCACGGGCCCGTCCCGACCCTGGGCTCCAGGGTCGGGACGGGGGACGTGCCGTACGTGCCGGTCAGCCTGCGTTGGCCTCGGCGGCCGCTGCGAGCTCGGCCTGGAAGCCGGCGAGGTCGCCGCCACCGGTGGTGAACTTGCTGGTGGCGTCCGAGATCGCGTTGGCCCAGGCGGCCGGGGCCGCTGCACCGTGCGCCAGCGACGACACGATGGTGTCCTGGCCGAACGACGTCATCGCCGACTGCTGGTACTCCGAGAAGTCGCCGGGCGTCGCGTCGTTGCGGGCGGGGATGGAGCCCTTCGCCTTGTTGAACGCGACCTGGCCCTCGAGCGACCCGATCGTCTTGAGCCACGCCTTGGCGCCGTCCGGGTGCGGGGCACCGACGGGCAGCGTGAAGGAGTCGGCGAGGAAGTCGAACACGCCGTCGGTGCCGGGGACCGGCATGTAGACGTAGTCGGCCGGGGCCTTCTTGCCGGCCTCCTCGAACGCCGCGACAGCCCAGTCGCCCATGACGTTGAACGCCGCGTTGCCGTCGATGACCTGCTGGGTCGCGTCGGGCCAGTCGAGGCCGTCACGGTCCTCGTTGGTGTAGCTGATGAGCTTCTCGAAGTCGGCGAGCGCCTCGGTCACCTCGGCGCCGTCCCATGCGGTCGAGCCGTCCCAGAGGCCGTTGTAGCCCTCCGCCCCGAGGTCGGCCAGCAGGATGGTCTCGAGCAGGTTGACCTGGGTCCACGTGGTCGCCACCGACAGCGGCGTGCGGCCCGTCTTCTCCTTGACGGCGTCGAGCGCGACGAACCAGTCGTCGATCGTGTCGTACGTCGCGGCCGGGTCCAGACCCGAGTCCGTGAGCACCGAGGTGTTGGCCCAGACGACGTTCGCGCGGTGGATGTTCGACGGGATCGAGTAGATCTTGCCGTCGACGGTGAGGCGCTCGACCAGGTCGGCCGGGAAGGCGTCGCGCAGGCCGAACTCGTCGTACAGGCCCGAGACGTCCTCGACCTGGCCGGCGTTGATGTAGTCGGTCAGCTCCGCGCCCGCGTGGGCCTGGAACGTGTCCGGCGGGTCGTTGGCCTGCAGGCGGGACTGCAGCAGGTCCTTCGCCGCGGAGCCGGCGCCACCGGCGACGGCGCCGTTGACGAACGTGACGTCCGGGTTCTGGGTGTCGAAGACGCCGACCAGGGCGTCGAGGCCGAGCTTCTCGGACCCGCTGGCCCACCAGGTGAAGACCTCGACCTCGTCGCTGCCGGTGCCCTCCGTCGCGTCGTCGCCGCTGCCGCCGGAGCTGCACGCGGCCAGCGCGAGGCTGGCGACGGCGAGACCTGCGGCCATGGCGGTGAACTTGCGTGCTGTACGCATGTGACTCCTACGCCTTCTTTGCCGTGGATGTGGGTGGTGCTGGCCGGGGTCGTCCCCACGGCCGGTGGTGTGCTCGCCCGACGGTGGGGGACCGTCCGCCGGACGATCGGAGCCAGGCTCTACGGTGCGCCTCGTCCGATCCGGTCACATCTCATCGCCGGGCTCCATTGAAGTCAAGAAATGAACGAATGAGTGGCCGAATCGTGATCTGACGTTCACCCTTCGGAGCCATCGGGTGCCGGAGTCGTCCGAAGCGTCCGCATCTGTGCCCCCACCGCGGCGTCCCCGCAGGTCGGCTGCGATGTTGGCGGGGGGTCGTCGTCCGTGGACGCGCGGGTGCGCTCCGGCCGCGGAGCCCGGCACGGCGCCGTGTGTATCCTTCGCCGGTGGGCAATGACCGGGTCACACCGGGCTCGCAGACTTCACTGCGTGAAGCCAACCGGGCGCGGATCGTCAGCGCCGTCCAGCAGCGTGGCTCGCTCACGCAGGTCGAGCTGGCCGGCGTCACCGGGCTGTCCCCGGCCACCGTGTCCAACATCGTCAAAGAGCTGACGACCGCCGGCGTCCTGCACACCGCCCCCACCTCCCGCAGCGGCCGGCGCGCCCAGCAGGTCACGCTCGCGCGCAACCTCGGCCTCGTCGCCGGCATGCACTTCGGCACCCGCTCGCTGCGCGTGGCGCTGTCCGACGTGGCGCACCGCATCGTCGCCGAGCAGCGCATGCCGCTGCCTCCCGATCACCGCGCCGACCAGGGGCTCGAGCGCGCCGCGCTGCTGCTCACCGAGATGGTCGACTCCGTGGACGCCGCACTGTCCGAGGTGCTCGCCGTCGGCGTCGGCGTCCCCGCGCCGGTCGACGTGCGGACCGGACAGCTGTCCTCCCTCGGGATGCTGCGCGGCTGGGACGGTGCGCCGGTGCCCGAGATGCTGGGTGAGCGGCTGGGCCTGCCGGTGTACATCGACAACGACGCCAACCTCGGCGCGCTCGCCGAGGTCCGGCTCGGCGCCGCCCGCGGCAGGCAGCACGTGGTCTACGTGCGGGCCTCGCACGGCGTCGGCGGCGGCCTGGTGCTGGGCGGCGAGGTGTTCCACGGCCGCGTCGGGGCCGCGGGCGAGATCGGCCACACCACGATCGACGACCAGGGACCGGTGTGCCGCTGCGGCAACCGCGGCTGCCTGGAGATGTACGTGGGCGCCCCGGTCCTGCTCGAGATGCTGCGGCCGAGCCACGGCAACCTCACGCTGCGGGACGTCATCGCCCGGGCGGAGGCGGGCGACGCCGGCTGCCGCCGGGTCATCGGCGACGCCGGCCGCCACCTCGGCATCGCGGCGGCGAGCGTGTGCAACCTGTTCGACCCCGAGCTGCTCGTGGTCGGCGGCGAGCTGGCGGACGCGGGGGAGCTGCTGCTGGAGCCGATGCGGCTGGCGCTGGCCCAGCGCACCGTCCCCAGCACGGCGG